>JAGVAH010000054.1 GCA_020060385.1 Syntrophobacterales bacterium
GTTGCCAAAAGTTTTTTCCGCCCCCCCTCACCCTAACCCTCTCCCCCCGCTGGGGGGAGAGGGGATAAGAGGAAAGAACTTTTGGCAAATGCTATAAGGAAAATTCCCCCTGGAGAAAACCTAGGCAAAAAGCTCCTGCTTTAATATTATGGCAATTCTACAGGGCCAAACTGGCAGAGGGGGAAAGGGGAGCCGTCGCCCTCCTTGGCTTCCCCTGTCAAGAAATTGACGCGCGACTTGCCGCACCATCGGGCGAGGGGGATTTGCAACCCGTTATTATTTCGGAAACGGGATTAATTTTCCTGGTGCAGGGTGGGCTCCAGTTCGTTTACCTCTTTCCCGAAGCGAATCATGGATACCAGACCCATGGCCACCATCCCTGCCACCACGCCGATTAAGAGTCCCCCATAAAAAGCCAGAAGCGCCATGTGGATTCCTCCCCAAACAGGTTCCCGCAGGTTTTCGGTTTGCCTTCCCTTAGCCTTCTTAAAAGCCGGGGATCCTCTCGTTGTTCTCAATATGGTCAGTGAAAGGAAAAAAAACAATGGGCAGAAATACCTATATTCCCCGGTAGAAAAACGGCTTTCAGAAAATCCTTGCCACCCATGAGCCGCTGGCTTACTCTTATGCAATCTTCGTTCCATAGAGGTGCTGGCTTGCCTGAGGAAAAACCTGTGCGCGGCGAAACCGCGCTCATCGCCGCCCTGCACCGCCGTTTCGGGCCGCCGCCGCCGGGGGTGGCCTTGGGGATCGGCGATGACTGCGCGGCTCTGGACGCGGGGGGGGAGGATTTCCTCCTGTGGACGGTGGACACCCTGGTGGAAGGGGTCCACTTCGATCTGGCCTATTTTTCCCTGCCGCAGTTAGGGCGCAAGGCCCTGGCGGTGAACTTGAGCGACATCGCCGCCATGGGGGGAGTACCCCTGTATGCTTTGCTTTCCCTGGGTTGGCCCCGGCACCGGGACACGGCCGGCGCCCTGGCCCTGGGGGAAGGGCTGGCCCAGGCCGGGCAGGAGTATGGCGTAGCGGTGATCGGCGGCGATACGGTCTCTTCCCCGGGGGGCGTGCTGCTCACCCTCACCCTCCTGGGCCGGGTCCCCCGGGAGGAAATGCTTACCCGTCAGGGGGCCCGGGTGGGGGAGGGCATCTATGTCACCGGGGTCTTGGGGGAGGCGGCCGCGGGCCTGGAGATGCTCAAACGGGGACTGGCCTTGGAAGGGGAACTGCACCAAGCCCTGAGCCAGGCCCACCTGGACCCCCGGCCCCAATTGCAGGCGGGCCGGGTCCTGGCGAGGGAAAAACTGGCCACCGCGCTCATCGATCTCTCCGACGGCGTAGCCACGGACCTGGGCCACCTCTGCCGGATGAGCGGCGTGGGGGCCCGGGTCCCGGCCGCCACCGCGCCGGTCTCCCCCCGGGTGCAAGCCGCTGCCCCGGCCCTGGGGGTGGACCCCCTGGATCTGGCCCTGAAGGGGGGGGAAGACTATCAACTCTTGTTCACTGCCCCCGCGGCCCAAGCCTCGGCCCTGTTGGCGGCCTTTGCCCGGGCCGGCTTGCCGCCCCCCCTGCCCCTGGGGGAAATCATTACCGGCCCGGGGGTCTGGCTGGAGACCGCAGCCGGGGAAAAAGACATCGCCGGACAGGGGTTCGACCATTTCCGCCTTGACCTTTAAGCAGGATGAATCTACCATAGATGGCAGCCGGGACAGGGAACAAATTTCCGAGCCCGGTGCCCTCCCGGTGGCGCAAAGGACCGGGTAAAAACACCCCAAACCGATATCTTCCCATGACCCCGAAAGAGAAAGGATTTACCTTGAAGGTCTGCCGCACCTGCCGCTACTGGTCCGACAAGCACAAGGGCATCTGCACCCGCGTCCACCAGGGCGCGGGGCAGTTCTGGATCTGCGACGATTGGCTGGAGATCCCGGATAATCCTCCCCATCCCCAGGAGAACGGGGAGCAAAAAGGGGGCCAGGCTACTTAGCGACGCCAGCCGCGGCCCGGCGCTGAAGGAGGGGGGAATGCAAGACGTGGCCTTTGCTGCCCTGGTCCATGGGGTTTATGTAGTCACTACCCGCTGCGGCGATAAAGTCAACGGCATGACCGCGGCCTGGGTTTCCCAGGTGTCCCTGCATCCCCTGCTGGTCATGGTTTCCATCGCCCCGCCCCGCTATTCCCACGACCTCATCCAGGAAAGCGGCATCCTGGCCGTCAATGTTTTGACAGCGGACCAGGTGGATCTGGGGAAACGCTTCGGCTACCAAAGCGGGCGCAAAGTGGACAAACTCGCCGGCCTGGAATGGATCACCGCGGCCACCGGCGCGCCCATCCTGCCCCAGGCTTATGCCTACCTGGACCTGAAGCTGGTGTCCACCTTCCCCGCGGGGGATCATACCCTGTTTGTGGGGGAAGTGGTGGAGGCCAAAATCCTTCACCCCCGGGCCCAACCCCTGGTCTTTAAAAAGGGGGATTTTTTCTGAAAAAAATTATTTGACTCACCTTCTGTTTTAGTTTAATGATGGTCTAATTAATATCCTTAATTATAGAAATTATTTATTCTAGGGTCATGGACATGGAACCATGGTTAACTTCGGGGATGTGGGTATCATCTGCTTGAATTGCGACATCGAGGGGGAGTGCCGCAACTGCCTCTGGAGGGAATGGGATTCCGGGAAACAGCATTGCCGCAATTGCCATAGCCCCATCTGCGCGCTCTACCGGGAGAGGCTCCTTACCTCCGGCTATCATGCCCCCTATCGCTCCGGGTCCCGTTCGGGTTCCAAAGCGTTGACCTGAAGCGACGGCTCAAACTGTCCGCATGCCGCAGCGGTTCAGGGCTGCGGTATCTCCTGACGCAGCCCATCACTATTTCCCGGCATTCCTTGAGGGTAATCTTGTGCCCGGGGGAGAGATAGAAGGGCTTCCTGCCTTTCTGGGTGCGGAGAATCAGGCCCACCACTTGGCCCGCCAGAATCAGGGGGCTGGCCGCGCCCGCGGCTGCTCCCGGCTCTTCACCCTGGCCCACCAGACGGCTTTTGGCCACGCCGATGGCGGGCAGGTCCAGGACCAGCCCCAGGTGCGCAGCCAGGCCCAGGCCCCGGGGGTGGGCAATGCCCTGGCCGTCCACCAGGAGCACGTCCGGGCGGTGCTTGAGCCGGGCAAAGGCCGCGGCCAGGATGGGCACCTCCCGGAAGCTCAGCAGCCCGGTGCGGTAAGGGAAGGGGCAGACGTCCGCGGCGCCCGCCTCTTCCACCAATTCCAGGTCCGGATAAGAATAGACCGCGATGGCTCCAAAGATCTTTTCGTCTGCCCGGTCGCAGATAGCGTCCGCGCCGGCCACAAAGCGGGGCGGGTGGGGCAGGGGGATGAGTCGGACCTGCTGGCGCAATTGCTCCTGCAAGGCCACCGCTTCCTGATAATTCTTGGGCCAATCCGCAGGAATTATGGATGTAGGGTGGGCACGGCCCACCATAGATTTAGCCTTTCGCCCCATTAATGATGGCGGGCCATGCCCACCCTACATTACTACTCACTATCCTATTACCAACTCTGCGCTGTAAATAAACGCCCCGTCGCGTTTAATCAGTTCACCATTGGTGTTTTCCAGAATCCAGCCGCTCTCTCCCCTGCCGCCGAAGGGCAGACGCAGGGGGGTGAAGAGGAAATCCGGGTTGTCGTAAACCATGCCGAAGGTCTCGGTAAACGCCTCTTTGGCCCCCGGGGGCGGCGTGCCGAACCAGCTCACCAGGAAGGGGTAGCGGCTCCCCAGGACCCGGGTCACCGCTTCCCCATCGCTCTCCACCGGCGTCAGGGCCAGAAAGGGCCCGAAGAGCTCCACATCCGGGGGCTTCGGCGTCTCCACCAGAAAGGGCCCCTGCCATTCCCCCTCCCTTTGGAAAGGCACCAGGAAATTGGCCCCGTCCAACGCAGCCAGGGCCCGGTCCAGGAGGGCCCGGGTGCGCTCCACCTTGATGGGGCCGATCCAGGTCAAGGGGTCTTGGGGGTCCCCCACCCGGATTTCCGGCATCTGGGCCAGGATCAGCTTTACGGCCTCCTCGTAGATTTCCCGGTGGATATAGGCCCGTTTCAAGGTGGTGCAGTACTGCCCGCCGTTCAAAAAGGCCCTTTTCACCACAAAGGGCACGGCTTGCTCCAGGGGCGCGTCCTGAAAGAGGATCACCGGGGGCAGGCCGCTGGGGCCCGCAAAAAAGAGCTTGTCAAAGGCCCGGGCCTGGCCGGCGTAGACCTCGCCCACGGCCCCGCCCCCGGAGATGAAGAGGACCCGGACTCGGGGGTCCTTAACGCACTGCTCCCCGAAGCTGCGGTTGCCCATCCCCACCACCGGCTCAAACTCCGGAAAAGGCGCCACCACCTCGTCCATGACCCGGGCGGTCTCGGGGGTCTGGGAGGAGAAACCAAAGCGGAAGCGGTTGCCCCCCAAAATGGCCGCGCCCCCCACCCGGGCCAGCATCACCGGGGCCGCGTCGTAGGGAAAGATGGCGGCCACCGTGCCGTAAGGGGCTTTGCCCTCAATATGGGGCACCTCCACGGCCATGGTCCGGAGATGCTCCACGGCCAGGTCCACCTCTATGCCGGTAACGCGGTAGGGCGCACCGATGTCATTTGCGGCTGCGGCCATCAGGTCTTCCCGCCGCCGGGCCAGGCGGCCGGCCACCTCTTGCAATAGCTGTAAGCGCGTTTCGATTTCAGGGTCCATAATTTCAAAATACCACAAAACCCGGCAACATACATCAGGCAGCAGCCGGGTTGCATTTTCATCCGCCCGTCTTACCTTATAACCAAAATACCTCCCAGAAAGCGAGGGGGCCATGAAACACCTGGTCATTTTAGGTCACGGCGCGGGCGGCACCATGGTGGCCACCAAGATTCGCCAACAACTGGAAGAGAAGGAGTGGCAGATCACGGTCATCGACCGGGACTGGCAGCACCACTACCAGGCGGGCTGGCTCTTCATTCCCTTCGGAGTCTATACCCTGGAAGACTGCGTCAAGCCCAAGATCGATTTTGTGCCCCCGGGGATCAACTTCGTTTTGGACGAAGTGACTAATATCGATCCGGTAAAAAAGGTGGTGAAGACCAAGAAGGGGCGCTATCCCTATGACTGGCTGGTGGTGGGCACCGGCTGCCGCATCATGCCCGGGGAAGTGGAGGGGATGCTGGAGGACTGGGGGGGCGATATCCACAATTTTTACACCCCCGACGGCGCGGTGGCCCTCTACAAAAAATGGAAATACTTCAATAAAGGCCGCATCGTCCTCAATATCGCCGAGATGCCCATCAAGTGCCCGGTGGCCCCCCTGGAGTTCGTGTTCATGGCCGACTGGTTTTTTGCGGTGAACGGCGTCCGGGAGCATGTGGAGATCGAGCTGGTCACCCCCCTGGCCGGGGCCTTCACCAAGCCCGTGGCCTCCGCGGCCCTGGGCAAGCTCTGCGAGCAGAAAAACATCAAGATCACCCCCAACTTCGACATCGCCCAGGTGAACGTGGGGAAAAAGACCATCGAGTCCCACAAAGGGGAAGAGGTGCCCTACGACCTTCTCATCACCATTCCCCCCAACTTCGGGGCCCAGGTGGTCATGGACAGCGGCCTGGGGGACCCCATGGGCTATATCAACACCGATCCCTATACCCTCAAGGCCCAAGACTTTGAGAATATGTATGTCATCGGCGACGCCACCAACGTGCCCACCTCCAAGGCCGGAGCCGTGGCCCACTACGAATCGGACATCATCGCCGAGAACCTGGTCCGGGAAATCGAGGGCCAGGAGCCCAAGCCGGATTTTGACGGCCATTCCACCTGCTTCATCGTCACCGGCTATGAAAAGGCCAGCCTCATCGATTTCAACTACACGGTGGAGCCCCTGCCGGGGAAATACCCCTTTCCGGGCCTGGGGCCTTTCTCCCTCCTGGATGAGTCCTATTTCAATTATTGGGGCAAGATGATGTTCAAATGGGTCTACTTTCATATGATGCTCAAGGGCCAGGAACTGCCCTTGGAGCCCCAGATGTTCATGGCCGGCAAAATGCTGGGCCATGTCTATCACGTCTATGGTTAAGGGGGGAGCGGCCATGGCCCGAAAGAAACTGACTCCGGAAGAGATGATCCTGGCCCGGCTGGAGAGCATTGAAGGGGAGCTGAAGGTCCTGAGGAAGTCCGCGGAAAGCGCGGCGGAATTGCGCCGGGACCTGGCCCCCATCTTCAACTCGGCCTTCCGCATTATGATGGAGGAGATGGGGCAGGTGGAATTCGGCTTTCAGCTGGAAGACCTCTTCGCCCTGCTGAAGCGGGGGCTCAGGAGTATCAGGAACATCACCTATGCCCTGGAGCAATTGGAAAATCTCGTGGGTCTGTGGGACGCCATGGAGCCCATGCTGAAGAGCTCGGTCCCTAATCTCATCAACTATATGGACGCCTTGGAGCGCAAAGGGGTCTTTCGCACCTATAAGGCCATGCTGGAGGTCCGGGCCAAGGTGGCGGCCCAATACGGCCCGGAGGAAATCGCGGCCATGGGCGATGGCTTTGTCCTCTTCCTGGGGTTCCTGAAAAAGCTGTCCAACCCAGAGATGATCCAGTTCCTCAACCAACTCCTGGATATTCCCCTGGAATTGGAACTGGAGGAGGTCAAACCCCTGGGGCCTTTGGGCGCGTTGGCGGCCCTGGGTAGTAAGGAGGCCCGCCAGGGCCTGGGGGTCATGCTGGAGTTGACCAAGGCCGTGGGCAAGCTGAAGCAGGGCAACGGGGGAAGGGCTTAGGCCAGTGATCAGTAGTCAGTAATGTAATAAGTTAAGAACTGACCACTGATTACTGATTACTCCACTGCCCCCCGAAAAATCTGAAATCTGTAGATCAAGGAGGAAGATTCCATGAAAAAATCTCTAGGCGCCCGGACGTTGGCCTTTCCCACCCCGGTCTGGCTGGTGGGGACTTATAACGCCGGGGGCACGCCCAATATCATGACCGCGGCCTGGGCCGGGATCGTCTGTTCCCAGCCCCCCTGTGTGGGGGTTTCCCTGCGGAAGGCCACTTACACCTACGGGAGCCTGATGCTGAAAAAGGCCTTCACCATCAACGTGCCCGGGGCGGCCCACGTCCAGGAGGCGGATTATTGCGGCATCGCCAGCGGCAAGGCCGGGAACAAGTTCACCGCCGCCGGACTCACGCCCGTGAAATCCGACCTGGTGGACGCGCCCTATGTCCAGGAATTTCCCTTGGTTTTGGAATGTAAAATCATCCACACCCTGGAGATCGGCCTCCACACCCTCTTCGTGGGGGAAATCCTGGACGTCAAGGCCGAGGAAGGAGTGCTGGGGGAAAAAGGGCTGCCGGATATCGAAAAGGTCAAACCCATTATCTTCGGCCCGGAAATCCGCACCTATCACGGCATCGGCCCCTACCTGGGCCAGGCCTTCGCCATCGGCAGGAAGCCTTAAGGTTTATGATGGGCTTTTGCTGCAGAAATGATGCCTTATATATGGCGAGGTGTGGTTAACGATCCCTCACGTTAATGAGAGGAGACCTATATTGCCCACCATTTTTATCCCCTCGCCCCCAGGGGGCTCATCATCACCCATAAGTTGATATCTTATGGATATGCCTCATATTATTTCCCTCGCCCCCATGGGGGGAAAGGGTTGGGGTGAGGGGGGTATGATGGGGCTTACAGGATTATATAAAGTTGCAGTTCTTAAATTGGGATTAACCGTTAAATATCAGGAGTGGGCACATCCTTCCAGGCCGTGCCCCTGGCCACCGCTTTGACCTGGACGATTTCCCCGGTACGGGTTTCCAGGTCGATGAAGCCCACCGGGGTCCTGACATTGCCGCCGGCCAGGAGGCTGGTGCCAGAGCTGGGCCCTGCCCCGCCGTGATCTATCTCCACCAGGATGACCCGCCGGTAGGTGCAGGCATCGCAGGACATATCCGCCCGGTCGATCTTGAGGGGGCAATGATGCCGCCGGGCCAGGGCCGGGTCCAGGCCGTGCCTGGCCGCCATGTGGGCCATGGGGGAACTGCGGAGATGGGCGAAGGGGTGCAACACCCAGTCAGTGATCAAGGCCACGGTATGATGCTGCTTGAAGAGATGGAAGTGGCCCCCTGTGTCGGCGATCATCCCCTGCATGACATAATCCGGGGGCATCAGATAACCCAGATAATCCTTGTCACTCTTGAGGAAAGGAACTTCTCCGGTCTGGGACGCTTTGAAAATGCCGCTGCTGGCCGCACCGCTTAGGGCGCGGTCTTCCGGCAGGATGGGTACCATTGTCAGATTATGTTCAGTGGTGAAGGGCAAGGATTTTAAAGTAATTGCCCGCAGGAGGAGGCCGCTGCCCATCACCAGGATGACCATGAGGATGGGGATTACCGCATGTTGCAACGTCGGCGAGGGGATGAGCCGCTGGAACAGCGTGGCTAGAGGTCTCTCGATGATCCGGGGCAGGAACATCCCGGAGCTATGCATATATTCCCGGTAAGAATCCCCGTAGTGGTTCAGCATCCGCCGTTCTTCGTCCCGGGCCAGGAAGTAGTAGAGGACGAACATCAGCGAGAGGCTGGCCAGGACGATGAACCGGGGCCAGAGGATGGCCATGCCCACGCCCCAGACCCCCAGCAGGAGGTACTGGGGATGCCGGATTTTTTTATACAGTCCCTTGGAGGCAATACCCCACTTAAAGATTTTCCCCAGATAGACCTGCAGGGCGCAGAGGCTGAAGCCCAGAAAGCCCACCACAAAGAAAATGGAACCGGCGATGCGCACCACCTTTAGGAAGGTGGTAGGGGGGAGGATCATATGGGGCAGGAAGAACATAGTGGCCCAGCGGGTGGCCGCATGTTGCCCTAGGAAATTGAAAAAGGGGCTGAAAACTGAGTAGAAGAAAAAGGCGAAGGGGCTGATCATGATCATCACTTCCAGGGCCATGATGATAAAAACCATGATGCCGCCATAGGCCGCAATTTTCTTGGCCAACGATCTGGGCTTCTCCATGATGATCCTCCGGCATTAATTCCTGTAGGCGCGCACCCAGTGTGCGACCTTGAGCGCTCTCGCCCCAGGGCGGACACATGGGTCCGCCCCTACTTTAAGAACCCCGGGGGGCGCCGGATTCGGCGCTTAATAAAAAGAAAAGTGCAAAATAGGTCTATGATTTTAATATGGTGACGTTTTTTACCGCCCCCCTCACCCCAGCCCTCTCCCCCCGCCGGGGGGAGAGGGAGAAATAATGCCAACTTTGGTTCCTGCAGCAACAAACTTATACTGGTTGCCAAAAGTTTTTTCCGCCCCCCCTCACCCTAACCCTCTCCCCCCGCTGGGGGGAGAGGGGATAAGAGGAAAGAACTTTTGGCA
>JAGVAH010000109.1 GCA_020060385.1 Syntrophobacterales bacterium
CCCTCTCCCCCCAGCGGGGGGAGAGGGTTAGGGTGAGGGGGGGCGGAAAAAACTTTTGGCAACCAGTATAAGTCCCCCTTTGAAAAAGGGGGATTTAGGGGGATTTTCAGGCGCTTATAAATCCCCCCTGCCCCCCCTTTTTCAAAGGGGGGTAATTCGTGCTCCATCACCCGGCATAAAAGGCTTTACTCCTGGGGCGGGAGACTCTGGACAATTTTCATAGTTTCCAGGCTGACGGTGATCACCTGGCCCAGGAGGCGGACAATATATTGGGGGTCGCCGGCCCGGTTGGGGTCGCTCAAGATGCCGCTGCGCTTGTCGGTATGGACTTTATATTGGTCAATGACCCATTCCAGGGCGGAGCGGTTGCCCAGTTTGTAGCCGTAGACTTCCGGGGGGATGCCGGTGAGGGTAAGGAAGTCGTTGTATCTCAGGGCGCTTTTATCAGGGGAGAGCTTCATTTTCTCCACCCGCCAGTTGAGCGGCAGGCCGGGGGTCTCCACGCGGGTTAAGGGATATTCGGGCTGGTCTTCGTAATGGACGTGGATTTCGGCCAGCCTGGCCCCCGCGGCGGCAAAGCCCCGGAAATCTGGGGCAAAGGGAAGGCGGGGCAGCTCCCTTTTGAGATTGGCCGCGTATTTCTCCCGGTACGCGGGATGGTGCAGGAGGGCGTAAATGTAATGGAAGATGTCCCACTTGCTGATGGATTCATTCCGGTAATGAGCGCGAAATTGCTGTAAAGCCCAGCCGGTGAGGTTTTCCCGCCGCTGGGCGCCGTCTTCGGAGTAAGTGTAGAAGGGGAAGCAATGTGTATTATCAAGTGACGTAAGATTCAAATCAACAATCCCATTAGCAGAAAAACACCAAAATTTAGTTCTAGCTCCAATACTAGGGACGCAAATAATTATATTTTGTTTTTCTGTAGTTATATTAGGAAATATAAAAGGCATTTGATAGCGAAACTCATCTAAATATCTATCAAAATAAATCAATGTTTTGATAAAAGGTCGATGCATTGCGTTTCTTATATTGCTTTCACTAAAAGAAAGAAAAATGCCCCTTTTTAAATATTGTTTAAGACCTCTGGTCCAACAAATTTTTCTCTCGTCATTTTCCACAAAATCATCAATCGGTGGTTTCTGTTGGATATTAATCCAATTGGCGACATGTTCATTATAAGTATCGATCATTGACCTGATATTTTTCTTTAATAGAGCCTCATTAAAATTATAGGCCCAGGTATCACGACAGGTCGCCACGCCGCGGCCATAATTGGTAAAAATAGCCTGACCTTTTCCAGACTTAGCAGATTTAGACCCGATAGGAAGAAAGTTATCGAATTCAGGCTGCATCCCCGCGGTAAGCCAGGTGTAATTGACGTCGGGGGTTATCTCCTGCCAGGAAATTCCTTGATAGGTTCGATTTTTCTCTAGAAAATCGTATTTTTCTTCCTTGCGCCAATCCTCTCCCACCGCGGCGTAGAAGATGCGGGCGGGCTCGGCGGCGTGGTCCTTTTTTCTGATAAAAAAGCTGATGCTCACGCCTACCTGGATACCGAAGACATTGTGGGTAGTTCCCGAGAGCTTGGGATTCTTGCGGACATTCCCTCCTAAATCCAAGACGTAAATGGCGGCAAAATCCTGGGCCAGGTGTTTGCGCATACCGTCAAACGCGATCTGGTCGGTGAAGCTGTTGTTGGTGACCAAGGCGATGATGCCGTCCTGGTCTCTGGGGATACGGTCGGCAGCCCAGCGGATGGCCTTGACGTACATGTCCGATAAGGCGATGCGGTTGGTGGCCTTGGAATCCCGGGCGTAGGTTTCGGAGACCCGGGCGTCAATCACCCGATACTTGCGGTTTTTATTGTTGTCGTTTTCATTGAGCTGCTTGGCGTTGTAAGGCGGATTGCCGATGATCACGAAGATGGGGGTCTTTTTCTGCAACTCCACCCGCTCCAGGTTTTCCTGGGTGAAGAGGGAGGGCTGTTTGGCCTCCGCCAGTTCAAAGGTGTCCACCAGGCAGATGCCTTCGAAAGGCTGGTAGGTGCCGGTAAGTTCATAGAAGCAGTGCTCCAGGTTCATGGAGGCGATGTAGTAGGGCAGCAGCATGACTTCGTTGGCGTGGAGTTCTTTGGCGTACTTGGGCTCCAGTTTGGTCTTGGGAATCTCCCGCATGAGGCGCACCAGGAAATTGCCGGTGCCCACGAAGGGGTCCAGGATATGGACGCCTGCGTCCGCCAGGGAGCGCCCGAATTCCCGGTGCAGCAGTTCCTCCACGGAGCGCACCATGAAATCGACGATGGGCTGGGGGGTGTAGACGATGCCGTGGGTGTCCGCCACCTTCACGGAGAAGCCCTGGAAGAAGCGCTCGTAGACGGTGTTTAAAAAGGCCTGTTTTTGGGAGAAATCGTCAATGACCGCGGCCGCGGCTTCAATGGCCACATAGAAGCGGTCCAGGGATTTCAGGAACTCCGCCCGGCTGAAATGCTTGGAAGTGAGCGCGGCGATGACCTTTTCGATCTCCCGGGCGATGATGTTCTTGCGCACGAAATCCGGGTCGTTGAAGACCTTGCGGAAGAGGCGCTCGGTGAGGAGGTGCTGGACGATCATCTCCTCCACCGCCGCAGTGGACAGGTTGGGGTTGAGGGCCTGGCGGCAGAGCCCGGCGAAGCCCTCAAAGGCCTTGTTAAAGGCGGGATTGGACTCCTTCTCCAGGTTGATGAGGTTCAAGAGGCGGGCTGCGAGTTGGGGCAGCTTATCCTGGAATTCCCGGACGGCCTGCTGCCAGTCCGCGAATTGGGGCGGCTGATAGGCAAAGAAGGTTTGCAGGGCCTCCACCAGCGCCTCGGGCCGGGAGATGTCTTCGTTGAAATACTCCTGGCCGTGCTGGTAGATGACCGCGCGGTGGGGGGCCTGGAAGAGGATGTTGTCTTTGGGGTAGCCCGCGGCGAATTTCTTTTTGATCTCTTTGTCCAGGTCGTCAGCGGTGTCCTTGGCCTCCCAGTAGCCGTGGGGCAGTTTGAAATTATCCAACAGCGCGCCGTCCACCCGCAGGGAGCGCCCGTTTTTGCTGAGATAGTACTGCTCCACCAGGGTGAGGCGGGCCTGCTTGGCGCAATGGCGCAGGAGCGCGGCAAACGCGGGGGAGACCGCGCCTTCCGCGTAAAAATCCAGGCGGGTCAGGGTGCGGAGTTCCTCAAAGTAAGCCCGGACGGCTTGATGGCTGGGCTTGAGGTTGAGGGTGAACATAATGAATATTACCAATTATTAAGGGGATAGGGCAAGGAAAAGAGGAGCCCAAGCAGAGCCTGGACGGAAATTCGGCGTTCCCAAGCAGAGCTTGGGAACGAGGAAATTATGTAAAAGAAGATGGCGGGCGGGGACGCCCGCCACTACGGGGTCCCTGGCCCTCCCCGCAAACTAATCCCCCAACCCCTCCCCGTAGATTTCCACTGCGTGTTTCACCCGGATGCGGTCGCCGGCCTGGGAGAGCATGTCCGTGATCTGCAGCATGCAGGCGGGGCAGCCGGTGGCCACTACTGCGGCTTGGGATTTGGCGATGTTTTCCCGCTTGCGCCGGCCGATGGCCGCGGAGATGCCGTATTCCTGGAGGTTGAAGCTCCCCCCGCAGCCGCAGCACCAGTCCGCCTCGGCCATTTCCCTGAGCTCGTAGCGGGGATTGGCCCGGATGAGGGCCCGGGGCGGGGCCGCCACCCCCAGGGACTTCTTCAGGTGGCAGGGGTCATGGTAAGTAATGGCCAGCTTCTCCGTCCCTGGATAACTTCCCTCCGCCAGCCCCACCTTGTCCACCAGAAACTGGCTGATATCCATGACCTTGGCCTGCATCTCTGCGATGCGGGCTTTTTCTGCGGGCGTATACTCCAAGGCCATGAGGGGCCACATCTTTTTCATGGTGGAGGTGCAGGTGGCGCAGGCAGTGACCAGGTAATCAAAGGGCTGGGAGCCGAAGAGGCCCAGGTTGTGGCGCACCAGTTTATAGAAGGTGGCGGTGTCCCCCCCGGACAGGGCGGGAATGCCGCAGCAGCCCTGGTCCGGAGGCAGAAAGACGCCGACGCCGTGATGCTCCAGGATTTTTAAGACGGCCGCCCCCACTTCCGGGAAGATCTTGTCGATGAGGCAGCCCGGAAAGAAGGCGACCTTCAGGCCCGCGGCCCCGGGCCCGGTATCCAGGGCCGGGACCCGGGCATGGAGGGGGGTGGCGGCCAGGGGTTTAAAATGGCGCTCCTTCAATAGCGGCGACAGGAAGCGGGAACAAGAAGACCCCAGGAGGTCGTCCACCGGCCGGACAAAGATCCCCTGGTACTTGGCGCCCCAGGCCAGGATGCGGTTGAAGAAGTTAGGCTTGCTCAGCAGCCCCCGGAAAATGGCTTTCTTAACCGGCGAGAGCCCCAGGTAGCCCGCGAGGATGGCCCGGGCCTTGATGAAGATGTCCAGGACCTTCACCCCGCTGGGGCAGTTGGCTGCGCAGGAGCCGCAGAGCAGGCAGCGGGCCAGCCGGTCCTGCACCCCTTTGGGGTTGGCAAAGAGTTCCTGGGTCAGGCCGTCCAGAAGGGCCAGCTTGCCCCGGGCCACGTCGGCTTCCCGGCCGGTTTCGGCAAAGAGGGGGCAGACCGCCTGGCACAGCCCGCAGCGCATGCAGACCACCAGCTGGTCTTCCAGGTCCTGCATGAGCCGGGCCAGGGCCTTGATACTAGACATGAATTTTCTCCCAGGGCATGACGGCCTGCATATAACCGCGGATGGCGAAGGCCCGGGCCCCTTCCTTCTCCAACCTGGCGCGCAAATCTTGGGCTTCCGCCACGGTGAATTCCAAGGCAGAGGCGATCCCTGCCAAGGAGGTGCGGGATTGCAGGGAACCTTCCAGGCGTCTTTCGAATTTCCTTAGAAGTTTCTTAATCACTTCCGAGCTGAGCATCTTTTAACCTATGATCTTCCCGGGATTAAGAATGTTATGGGGGTCCACCGCAGCCTTGATTTTCTTGGAGAAGAGGATGGTGCCACTCCCGAACTCCTTCTCCAGGAAGCGGGATTTGGCGGTGCCGATGCCGTGTTCCCCGGAGAGGGTGCCCCCCAGCTCCAGGGCCTTCTCGAAGATGGCGTCCACCGCGGCCTCCACCCGGGCCCACTCCTCCTGGTCCCGCCGGTCGGTGAGGATCGTGGGGTGCAAATTGCCGTCCCCCGCGTGCCCGAAGGTGCCGATGGGGAGTTGATACTTGCGGCTGATCTCTTCCAGGGCCTGGATCATGGCGGGAATCCGGCTACGGGGCACGGTGGCGTCCTCCAGGACGCAGGTGGGCTTCAACTTCGCCAGCGCGGGCAGGGCGCTGCGCCGCGCGCTCCAGACCCGGTCCCGTTCCGCCAGGTCCCGGGCCAGGTGGATCTGGGTGGCGCCCATTTGCTTACAAATGGCTTCCACCTGGTCCGCGTCTTCGGCCACCACCGCGGGGTGGCCGTCCACCTCGATGAGGAGCAAGGCCGCGGCCTCCACCGGCAGCCCCGCGTGGCTGTAATCCTCCACCGCGCGGATAGTGAAATTGTCCAGAAACTCCAGGGTGGCGGGGACGATGCGCTGGGCGATGATGGCGGCCACGGTCTCCGAGGCCTGGGCCACCGCGCCAAAAGTGGCCATTATGGCCTTCCGGGCCGGGGGCAGGGGGATGAGTTTCAAGATGATCTCGGAGATGACCCCCAGGGTGCCTTCGGAGCCCACCAGGAGGGCGGCCAGGTTGTAGCCGCTGACGCACTTGACGGTCCTGGAGCCGGTTTTCACGGTCTCGCCGGACGCGGCATAGAAGGTGAGGCCCATGACGTAATCCCGGGTGACCCCGTACTTGAGGCCCCTCAGGCCCCCGGCGTTTTCAGCGACGTTGCCCCCCAGGGTGGAGACGGCCATGGAGCCCGGGTCCGGGGGATAAAAGAGGCCCTGGGCCTCCACGGCCGCGGCCAGCTTGGCGGTGACCACCCCCGGCTGCACCACGGCATAAAGATCCGCGGGGTTGATTTCCAGGATTTGGTTCAAGGCGGTGGTCAGGACCACCGCGCCTCCCCGGCCGGGGATGCTGCCGCCGCTCAAATTGGTGCCGGCCCCCCGTACGGTCAGGGGCAGGCCGTTTTCGTGGCAGAGGCGCACCACCCGGGCCAATTCCGCGGCGGCCCGGGGCCTCAGAACGATGACCGGCAGGACCGGTTCCAGGACCGCGGCGTCGTAGGCATAGGTGGCCCGGTCGGTCTCTTCCAGGAACACCTGTTCTTTTCCGAGAATCCTTTGAAATTCTTTCACCAGGGCTTGGTTCACCAAACAATCTCTCCCGGGGGATGGTGATGACTGTAACATAATTTTAGGGTGTTATTGTCAGTTGTTTATACCATTTGCCACGCAGTTTTTCGACCTTCCCTTTCCGAGCATAAAATATTAAGTAAGGTCCCATGACGGGAACAGCGCCGCCTTGCCATATGCTATCAGTTCTGTCCGGTTAACTGATTAAAAAAGGCCCGAAAACTCC
>JAGVAH010000084.1 GCA_020060385.1 Syntrophobacterales bacterium
CGGCAAGCAGAAGCTCATCGATACTGCCGGCCGGGTGGAGCGTTTCCGCCGCAAGTATGCCCACCTGGAAGGACAAAACAACAACACCGCCAAGACTGAATGAAGTCCGGAGAACCCTCCTTACCCGTAGGAGGCCAGGCAGTGCTGGAGGGGGTGATGATGCGCTCCCCCCAGGCCCTGGCCATTGCCGTGCGCCTTCCCAACGGCGAAGTGCTCCTGAAGGACGAGCCCTACTCCTCCCTGACGGCCCGTTATCCCTTACTCAAACGCCCCTTCTTCCGGGGGCCGGTGATTCTCATCGAGGCCCTGGTCACCGGCATCCGGGCCTTGAGCTTCTCGGCCCAGGCCGCGTTGGAGGAAGAGGAGACCTCTTTGGGCTGGGGGAGCATCGCCCTGACCATGGGGGGGCCTTTCTCCTGGCCTTTCTTCTCTTCGGCTTTCTGCCCCACTATTTGAGCGGCCTCGCCGGTTACCTGGTAGGCCGCCCCCTGACACCGGCCGACTTCCTGTTCCACGTCATTGACGGCATCATCAAGACCCTCTTCATCCTGGGTTATATCTGGGGCATTTCCCGTTTCCGGGAGATCCGCCGGGTCTTTGAATATCATGGCGCGGAGCATAAATCCATCTGCGCTTACGAGGCCGGGGAACCCCTCACCGTGGAGAACGCCCGGCGTCATTGCACCTGCCACCCCCGCTGCGGCACCTCCTTCATCCTGGTGGTCCTCTTGGTGAGCCTCCTGGTCTTCACCATCTTCTTTCCCCTGGTGCCGGCCTTGACCCACCGGGGCCTGCTCAACAACTTCATCCAGGTGCTCATTAAAGTGGCCCTGATGTTCCCCATCGCCGCCATCTCTTACGAAATCATCCGCTGGGGGGGCCGGGATCCCCACCACCCCCTGGCCCGCATCCTCCTGTGGCCGGGGCTGGCCACCCAGCGCCTCACCACCCAGGAACCGGACGACAGCCAACTGGAGGTGGCCCTGGCCGCCCTGAAGGCAGTCCTGGCCCGGGAGGAAGAAGCCAAGGCGGCTTCTTAGTCAATCTTGGGTAGTGGCCTATTTTGAATTCATTAATTGGCACTAAAATTGCTGCTTAAGGAAATAAAAAATATCAAAAAATACTTGACAAAATAGTCATATAGACCGATATTTAATATGCGTCTGGGATGAGTCGCCAAGCGTCTCGAGGAGGGGCTATCAGCCCCCAGCCCCAGTCGCTTTTTTTTCTCTTGCATAGATACAAGTGCACAAATGGAGGTAGATATGTTTCTTTGTTATATTGATGAATCAGGAACCCCGGATATTCCCGGCAGTTCCTCTCACTTTGTGTTGGCTGGCATTTCAATTCCAATAGATAAATGGAAAGATTGTGACAGGGAGATTTCTGTTATTAAATTAAAATATGGTTTAGCTGGAGCAGAAATACATACAGGTTGGATGTTAAGAAAATTTTTTGAACAAAGTAAAATTAAAGATTTTGAATCTCTTGATAAACGCCAAAGGATATATGAGGTCGAAAAAATAAGAAAATTAGAGATATTAAAATTACAGAAATCTAAAAACAAAAGAGCATATCAACAAACAAGAAAGAATTATAACAAAACAAGTCCATATATACATTTAACATTTGACGAGAGAAAGGACTTTATAAAAGAAGTTAGTATATGTATTTCAAGATGGCCTTTTGCAAAATTATTTGCTGAATGTATCGACAAAATTCATTTTGACCCAACAAGAGCATCACGCAATATTCATGCTCAAGCATTTGAGCAAGTAGTTACGAGGTTTGAAAAATATCTACAAGTGAAACATAAATTTGGATTGTTAATTCATGATCATAATGAGACTGTTGCGAAAAAACATACGGAATTAATGAGAGAGTTTCATCGTTATGGAACCCCATGGTTACTTAAAATTAATCAAATTATAGAAACTCCTTTGTTTGTAGATAGCCAACTAACTAGCATGATTCAGATTGCAGATTTATGTAGTTATGCTCTTAGAAGATATGTAGAAAATGATGAAAGTGAATTATTTGATAATATTTATCATAGAGCAGATAAGATACGGCGAACTGTTGTAGGTGTAAGACATTTTACTGCACCAGAATGTAGATGCAAAATATGTACTACCCACCGTAGAGAACCAGAAACTCCATAGCAATAAGAAATATCCTCCATAATCTCCCAAGGCTTCCAAATGTTGCGCATCGGCCCCGCAGGTTGGGATTACAAGGACTGGCAGGGGGTGGTTTACCCGCCGGGGCTGAAGGGCACGGACCGTCTCACCTTCCTGGCCGCCTGGTTCGACGTGGTGGAGATTAACGTCACCTTCTACCGTCCCCTGGGGCCGCAATTGGCTCCCCGCTGGCTGGATGCAGTGGCCGGGGCCCCCAACTTCCGCTTCACCGCCAAGTTGCTGAATCGCTTCACCCATGAGCGTCAGATAGTGACAGCGGAAGTGGAGCAGTTCCGGGAGGGTCTCCGGCCTTTGCTGACCGCCGGGCGTTTGGGTGTGCTTCTGGCTCAATTCCCCTATTCTTTCCATAACACCGAAGAAAACCGTGCCTATCTGGGAGAGATCAAGGCCGCGTTCCCGGAATTTCCCCTGGCCCTGGAGGTGCGCCACCGCTCCTGGCAAAGCCAGGAAGTGCGGGAATTTTTGCGGGAAACGGGTTGGGAATTTTGTAACCTGGATCAGCCCCTGGTCTCCTACCCTATGGGCGCGACCCGCTGGGTCACCGGCTCTTTGGGATATTTAAGATGCCACGGACGGCGCAAGGACGTCTGGTTCGAGTTCGCTAAGGACCGCCAGGCCCGGTACGATTATTATTATGGGCCGGAGGAGCTGGAGGATCTGGCCGCGCGCACCCGGGAGCTGCTGGCAAAAGCCCCGGAGGTCTATGTCATCTTCAACAACCACCCCGCGGGCCAGGCCATCGCCAACGGCCTGGAGCTATTGCATATCCTCCAGCCGGACCACCGCCCCACCCTGCCCCTGGGCCTGCTGGCCGCGTTTCCCCGCCTGGCGCATTTGACCGCGGAATAATTATCGGACGGGCCGGGCCCGCCCCTTTGGCGGCTGTAGCCGCCCTATAGCATTTGCCAAAAGTTCTTTCCTCTTATCCCCTCTCCCCCCAGCGGGGGGAGAGGGTTAGGGTGAGGGGGGGCGGAAAAAACTTTTGGCAACC
>JAGVAH010000157.1 GCA_020060385.1 Syntrophobacterales bacterium
CGGTTTAAGAGAATGGGCTATTTTACCATAATAATCAATAATTACATATATTTATTAAAAATAAAACAACCCCGTAAGCCTATTCGGGCAACAGCCCGTTGAACTTTGAACCTTGAACCTTGAATTAATCCTTTCCCCAAAGGGGCACCACCTCGAACTTATTCCCGTCCACCAGGCCCAGGTCCGTCAGTTTTAGGGCGGGGATCACTGCCAGGGCCAGGAAGGAGAGGGCCATGAAGGGATCGGGGAGCCCCCCGCCCAGGGACCGGTAGGCTTCTTGCAGCCGGCCATAGGCCCCGGCCACTTCCTCCAGGGGCTGGGGGCTGATAAGCCCGGCGATGGGCAGGGGCAGGTCCGCCAGCACCCGGCCCCCGGCCACCACCGCCAGGCCGCCTTTCAAGTTCACCAGATGCTCCACGGCCTGGAGCATATCGCCTGCGTCCGCCCCCGCCACCACGATATTGTGGGAATCATGGGCCACGGTGGAGGCCAGGGCCCCTTGCTGGAGGCCGAAGCCCTGGACCAGGCCCAGCCCCAGGTTGCCGGTGGCGTGGTGGCGCTCCACCACCGCCAGTTTCAGCAGGTCCCGGCCGGGGTCCGCGGCCAGGCGGCCATCTTTGAGGGGTGCGGGCAAGACCCGTTTTTCCGTGAGCAATTGACCGGGAATGAGGCCGATGACCTTGACCAGATCGCCCCCGGCCGGAGGCGAAAAGGCCTCCAGGTCCGGCATTTTCACTTGCATGGTGGCCGGGGGGGCAGGGTAGGGGGGGAGGTCCAGGCCGGAGGTGAGACGGCCGCCATCCACCACCACCTGGCCGTTTTTCAAGACCTTGTCGACGCGGAAGTTGTGCAGGTCCTCCACCACCAACAGGTCCCCGGCCAGGCCCGGGGCCACCGCGCCCCGGTCCTGAAGCTGGAAATAGGTGGCGGGATTGAGGGTGGCCATGGTGATGGCCGCCAGGGGGTCCAAGCCCCGGGAGACGGCCAGGCGCAGGAGATGGTTCAGGTGGCCGTGGGCCAAAATGTCTTCCGGGTGGCAGTCATCGGTGACCAGCATGGTGCGGGGGAGGGAAGCCGGAGTCACCGCGGGCAGCAGATCCCCCAGATTTTTGGCCAGGCTGCCCTCCCGGAGCATGAGATGAAATCCCAACTCCAGTTTCTCCCGAGCCTCCGCCAGTTGAGTGCATTCGTGATCGGAACCGATGCCCGCCAGCCGGTAGGCATTGAGGCCCTTGCCGGAGAGCAAGGGGGCATGGCCGTCCACGGGCAGGTGGGGGAAGAGGGCGATCTTCTCCCCCAGGCCCCGGTCGCCTGCCACCACGCCGGGAAAGTTCATCACCTCCGCCAGCCCCAGGACCCGGGGGTGGCGCACGTAGGGTTTGAGGTCCGGGGCCTCCAGCCGGGCGCCCGCGGTCTCCAGGGGGGAGGCGGGGACACAGGAGGGCAGCATGAAAAAGATGTCCAGGGGCAGCCCCTCGCTGGCGGCCAGGAGATAATCCAGGCCGGCCGCGCCCCAAACATTGGCGATCTCATGGGGATCGGCCACCACCGTGGTGGTGCCCAGGGGCAGCAGGGCCCGGGCCAGCTCCCAGGGCGTGAGCATGCTGCTCTCCAGGTGGAGATGGCCGTCGATCAGGCCCGGCAGGAGATAGCGGCCCGAGATATCCAGGCGGGGGCCGGCGTAGTCCCCCAGGCCGACGATCACCCCGTCAAATAGAGCCACATCCGTCTGCCGCCACTGGCCGGTATAGACGCAGGCCACCTGGGCCCCGGCCAGGACCAAATCCGGGGGGGTCTCCCCCCGGGCTGCCTTCAGCCGCTGCTGCCACCGCTGCAGATCCATGGATCGCACTGACCTCGGAAAAGAGATAACGGGAAGCCGGAGAGGAGGGCTAAATCTCTGCCCCGCTCCACCTGCCCCGTTTTGCTAAATTACCATATTATTAATGAAGGCCACGGCGCAAGGATAACTTGCTTGGGGGGAGGAGGGAAAAAGAGGGGTTGGGTCCGGGGCCGGGGAAACCACCTGCCTGGGGTTCCCGCCCCCCAGGGAACCCTTGCAGGACATGGTAGTCAGGGAGCGCCTGGAGTGTCCCTGTCCCCTAATCTGGGAATCAGAGGGGGGCTGGTCAACAATCTGGGAAGATAGGGCAATAAATGATTGACAACCATCCACCTCACTTTTACCTTAAGAAAAATTTGTAAAAATTTTTTTGCTCAGCAGGTGAACGGCATGTCGTTTATTTGGGATAAGTCCTACAATATTGGAATTAGTGAAATTGATAACCAACATGAACATTTCGTTAATATGCTCAATAGAATGCAGGAAGCTTACAAAGATACACTGCCATCTTCGCCCAGCGATGAAGTAAAAATGAAAGTATATTTGGACATATTAAACCTTAGAAAATATGCTCTCAATCATTTCTCCATGGAAGAAAAATATATGGTCAATAGCAAGTATCCAAAATTCTTTGATCATAAAAAACAACATGATGCTTTTATAAGAAAAGTATTGGACTTGGAAGATGAACTGTTGGAGTCCCAAGGTGTATCTCCACAAAATCTAATAAGTTTCATGTTGTCTTGGTTTGAAGGGCATATTCAAAAGGTAGATAAGGATTTCGGCATCTATTATAAAGTAATGGCTGGTGGTAAAACATAATCATTACTAGATTAGACACTACCGGCCAGATTTGTTGGAAAAAATGATATTATATTATCGTGGCTTTACTATCATATTAAAAGAATGGACCAGGATTTTGGCAGGTATTTTAATGAGATAATTGGTAGTCACGTTATATCAGGGCATGAATGAAACATCGGTTCTTTTTGGTCCGTACCTCTTTCCTGAGGTAGCCCATTTAATGTAGGCGCAGCTCCCTCCTCCGTAATTAGTCCTGACAAGCGTCCTTGCCGGGGAAGTTTATCAGTTCTGGCCGAGAGAGAACCCTCCAGAGCGGGGTAGGTCTCCCATTCTCCTTATTCTATTATCGGCAAGAGTGCCAAGCCCCAGGCCACCTCACCGGGAACGGACCCGGGAGAGGTCCAGGGCCATTTTCACCTCCGCCAGGTTCATCTGCAGGCGGCGGGCGATCTCCTCGGTGGAGCAGCCCTGGTGATGCAGGTTCTCCACCTGGGAGCGCAGAGAGAGGCCGTTTTCCCAAGGGGGCGGGGAGTCGGCGGAGATCTTGCTCCGGGAGCCAGGCCGGGAGAGTTTTTGGATGGCCGCGGCTTTTTGGTCCAGTTGAGCCAGGAGCTCTTCCAGATGCTGGCGTCGTTCCTCCAGATTCTGCGCCAGCTCCGCCATCTTCAGCGCTTCTTCCCGGGAAGGCTGCCCTGCCTGCAGGGCCATGATGTTTTTATACCAGGACCTGATCCGCAGCAGGGAGACCACCACCACCACCAACAGACCCAGCTCCAGAATCATCTGCATGAAGACCCAATATTCCATACTTTTTACAGACACGGCTTTTCTCCGCAGTTATATTTCGTACGGCGGGCGTCTCCCCCGCCTGGTTACTCCATACAGGCTGGAAACCCTGTGCCTCCGCAGATGACTTGGGGCAGCAGTCAGACTTTAATGTCAATGAGACGCTTAGGTTTCCCTTCCTCTTCCGGAACCGCAGTTTCTTCTACCACTTCTTCTGCCAACT
The DNA here is from genome assembly GCA_020060385.1 of Syntrophobacterales bacterium. Lineage (GTDB taxonomy): Bacteria > Desulfobacterota > Desulfobaccia > Desulfobaccales > 0-14-0-80-60-11 > SURF-52. The sequence goes on from JAGVAH010000157.1 coordinate 3,657, forward strand.
CAGGCTCCGGGGGCCTGCGTTTCTGGGCATAATATTGGGGCCTGGCCCCCTGGCCCCCTTTGTCCCGGACCTGATCGCTGATCAGGGTCTGGTCCACGGGAACAATGGGAATCCTCCCGGATGAATCGATGCCATCCACAGCCTTTCCTCCCTCTAGGGGAGCAAGAGGTAGCTCTGATCCACCTTGACGGCAGTAACCGCCTCCTGCCCCAGGTAGCGGTTTACTAATCCGGCCAGGATTTTTTGGTCTCCTTTCTTGTCCTGGCCGGGGCAATCAAGCTCATGGATTGCCAAAAAGTCATAGACGATTTCCCGGAGCCGGGGCGCCTGGGGGTCAAGGAGCCGCACTACTTCCGGCTGGGCAAATTCCAGGTCCAGGGTCACCCGCCGTACCCGTCCCCGGGAGCCCTCCTCTTCAATCAAATAAAAGGGAGCCAGGGATAGGAGATTCTCAGCCCTGGGTTTCTCCCGAATCTTGGCCTCAAAGACCGGACCGGGCTTCAGGGAGGCTATTTCCTTCTCCTGGCCCCAACCCTGAGGCACCCCGACGCCCAAGGAGAGCGCCAGTGCCAGACAGAGACAGGGGGGCAGTAAGCGGAGCAACAGGCGCCGGCACTTCCTATTTTTCTCCATATTGGAAATACTCCCGCAATTTGGTCCGGAGGCGCAGCATCGCCTGGGTATGCAATTGGGAAATCCGGGATTCGGTATAGCCCATGATCTGGCCGATTTCCTTCATGGTCAGTTCTTCATAGTAATAGAGGGAAATCAGTAACTTTTCCTTATCAGGCAGGGCCTCGATGCCCCGCACCATGACCTCCTGGAGCTGGGAGAAGTGCACGGCCATAAAGGGGTCCCGCACATTTTCGTCCTGGAGGATTTCGGGCATGTCATTGTCCGCCAGATCAGAGGTGGCGCTGATGGCCTTCCACACCCCCTCCAGTTCCACCAGGGATACGGCCTTGGTTTCATCCAGGAGCTGATAAAACTCTTCAATATCCAGGCCCAGGTTCGCCGCCACTTCCTCCGGCTCCGCGGGCCGGCCCAGGGTCTTCTGCAATTCCGCGTAGGCGTTTTCCAGGAGGTGGGTCTTCTTGCGCACGGATCGGGGGATCCAATCCAGACTCCGCAGTTCGTCCAGGATGGCGCCTTTGATGCGGAATTCCGCGTAGGTCTTGAAACTGATATTTTTACTGGGATCGAACTTGTGGATGGCGTCAATCAAGCCGATAATCCCGGAGCTGATCAAGTCGTCCAGGGAGATATGGGAGGGCAGGCGCAAGGCCAGGCGGGAGGCGATATATTTGATCAGGGGGGCGTATTGCAGCACCATCTGCTCTTGCCAGGAGTTATCCACCTCCGCGGGCCAATACTCCGCAGACATATCATGGGCCAAAGCTTGCTTTTTCATATCGGTCTCTTCCACTGGCGCCTACTAGATCTGGTATTGGAGCAAACGCCGCCAAAAGAATTTGATGTTGCCGTCCATTTCCTCAGGCGCAGGCATTTCCCATAAACGCCGGGCCATCTGCATAAAGGACTTGGCGACCCGGGATTTGGGATAAAGGGTCAAAACCGGCTGTTGTTTCAGAACCGCCTTGGAAACCGCGTCGTCATGGGGAATATGACCCAGATATTCCAGGGAAATATCCCGGCCCAGGAAGCGCTCCGACACCTTCAGCAGGGTGCGGTACACCGCCTCCGCTTCCCGGGGTTCGGAGAGTCCGTTCACCAGCAGCTTGAACCGCCGCTCGTTGTGTTGGGTGGCCAGAACCTTGATCAGGGCATAGGCATCGGTGATGGAGGTTGGTTCATTGTTGGCCACCACCACCCTTTCCAGGGCCGCAATATTGAAGAACAGGACATTGCGGGAAATGCCGGCCCCGGTGTCGATCAAGGCCACGTCGATGGTCTCCGAATAGTTGTCCAGTTCGTTTAAGAGGAACATCTTCTGGTATTCGTCCAACTCCGAGAGTTCCGGGATGCCGGAAGAGGCCGGCAGGATTTTTATGCCTCCCGGGCCTTCCACCAGGACCTCCGGCAGGGTTTTGCGCAGCTGCAGGACATCGTGGATGGTGTACTGGGGGCTCAGGCCCAGGAGGATGTCCAGGTTGGCCAACCCCAGATCCGCATCGATGAGGAGGACCTTGAGCCCCTGTTGGGCCAGGGCCACCCCCAGGTTCGCCACCACGTTGGACTTCCCCACTCCCCCCTTGCCGGAGGTCACGGCAATGATCCGCAAAGGCGGGGGAGGAGGAGCAGCCAGCTCCCGGGACAGTTCGTCCATTTCGTCCTGGTCATTAAGAAGTATGGTTGGTTTCATAAACCACTCCCATTGATCTCTGAAATCGTGTTTAACTCCGGCGCCGTAACAACAACTCCGTCACCCGCCGCCGGGAAGCCAGTTCTATATCTTCCGGCACCTGCTGGCCCGCAGTCAGATAGGAAACGGGCACCCGGTGACGGCACAACTGGTTGAAAATACCGGAAAAGTCATTAGTTTCGTCCAGTTTGGTAATGATATAAGAAGAGATGGGCAGAATGCTGAACCGCTTGATGGCATTGATCAGATTGCTTTCTTTGGTGGTGGCGCTGAGCACCAGGTGATGCTCCAATTCCGGCAAGTCCCCCAGGGATTCCTGCAATTCCTTCTGCAAAGCCGGGGCATAGGGGCTGCGGCCCGCGGTGTCGATCAAGATTAGATCCAGATCCCCCATCTTTTCCATGGCCTCCAGCAATTCCTGGCGCCGGTGCACCACTATCAGGGGTTGCCCGGTGAGGCGGCCGTACGCGGCCAACTGGTTGTGAGCCCCCAATCTCTGGTTGTCCATGGAGATCAAGCCCACTTGCAGTTTTTCCATGAGGCCGAATTTGGCCGCCAGTTTGGCGATAGTGGTGGTCTTGCCCACCCCGGTGGGGCCGATGAAGGTCCAGTAGCGGGGCTGGGCCTCCTTGGCCTTCCAGGGGTCCACCACCCCAAAGGCGTGCATCAGATAGCGGCAGGCCACCTCCTTGAGGGTGAGGGGCTGTTCTCCGGGTTGTTCCAAGATACCCTGCACATTGTCCAGCCAGCGTTGCACAAAGCGCTCATCCAGGCCGGACTTGGTGAGGACGCGGTAAAACATGGCCAGTTCTTTATGCTGCAGCAACCAGGAAGGGGGACCGCTTTGCCGCATCCACTGGTGCAGGAGTTCCTTGACTTCTTCCAGATCCTCCTGGATTTGGCTCACCGGCGTCGGGGGTGGCGGGAACCATACCCCCCGGTCATCGCGGTCCCCATCCCCATTGCTGGGGATAGGTGTCATGTCCACGGCCGCGGTTACCTCCACCCCCGGACGCCGCCCCCAACCGGTCTGGTTTTCTTTGACCCACCGGGATTGAGTGGAAAGGATCACCGCTTCCGGCCCCAGCTCCCTTTTTACCTGAGACAGGGCATCCTTCAGGTCCCGAGCTAAAAATGTCTTAAGCTTCATGGCTCAAACTCACTACTCCCATGGACTGAATGGCGGCGTCGGTGACCAGCTCATGGTGGGAGAGCACCCGCAACATGGGCAACTGCTTCTCCACCAGGCGCCGCAGATGCCGCCGCACTCCGGGAGAACAGACAATAATGGGTTGCTGGTTCAGGGCCGTGGCCTTCTCCGTGGCTTCCTGGAGGGCCTTGATGATTTCCTGGGCCGTATCCGGGGCCATGGCCAGAAAGATGCCATAATCCGTTTTTTGCAGGCTGTCCTTGACCAGGTCTTCAATGAAGGGGTCCAGGGAATAGACCATGATCTTCTGGTCCGGAGTCTCCAGGGGCTTGGTCAGGGCCCGCCCCAGGCGCTGCCGCACATATTCTGTGAGGATATCCGGGTCCTTGGTATATGGGGCGTAATCCGCCAGGGTCTCCAGGATGGAGAGGAGGTCCCGGATGGAAATCCTTTCCTGGACCAGGTTTTGGAGGACTTTTTGGATTCCTCCCAGGGAAAGCAACCCGGGGGTCAGTTCTTCCACCACCTTGGGGTTGGAGTGGACTATGCGGTCCAGGAGTTTTTGCACCTCCTGGCGCCCCAAGAGTTCGTGGCAGTGGCTGCGGATCACCTCCGAGAGGTGGGTGGCAATGACGCTGGCCTGGTTGACCACGGTGTATCCCAGGTGCTGGGCCTCTTCCTTCTTATTGGGGCTGATCCACAGGGCCGGCAGGTTGAAGGTGGGTTCCCGGGTGGGAATGCCCTCGATCTGGCGCAGGGACTCACCGGGGTGGAGGGCCAGGTGGTAGCCCACCATCATTTCGCCCCGGGCCACCTCCACCCCTTTAATGAGGATCACATAACCCCCGGGCTTGAGCTGCAGGTTGTCCCGGATATGGATGGGGGGCACAACCACGCCCATCTCCGTGGCGAATTGCCTTCTCAAGGCCCGGATGCGTTCCAGCAGTTCCCCGTCCTGTTCTTCATCCACCAGGGGGATCAAGCCGTAGCCCGCCTCCAGCTCCAGCAGGTCCAGGGCCAGGAGGTTTTCTATGGGCTCCGGTCCCCGGGGCTTGGGAAGCTTTTTGGCCTCCGCGGCCGCGGCATCTTCCTTTTGCCGGGTAGTGTGGGCCAGGTAAGCGAGACCGCCGATCAACAGGGACAGGGCGATGAAAGGCACATGGGGCAGACCCGGAACCAGGCCGATGAGGAAGATCATCCCCGCGGCGACGCTCATGGCCTGGGGTTTCAGAGAGAATTGCTTGGCGTATTCCTCACCCAGGCTGGCCTCGGACGCGGCCTTGCTGACGATCAAGCCCGCGGACGCGGAGATCAGCAAGGCCGGGATCTGCGCCACCAGGCCTTCGCCGATGGTCAGCAGGCTGAAGGTCTGGGCCGCGTCCCCCAGGGTCATATTGTGTTGGAGCACGCCGATAATCAAACCGCCGAGGATGTTGATGACCATGATGAGGATGGCCGCCATGGCCTCCCCGCGCACGAACTTGGAGGCGCCGTCCATGGCCCCGTAGAACTCGCCTTCCCGGGACAGGGCGGCCCGGCGCTTCCGGGCCTCCATGTCGTCGATGTAACCGGCATTGAGGTCCGCGTCGATGCTCATCTGTTTGCCGGGCATGGCGTCCAGGGTGAAGCGGGCCGCGACTTCGGCAATCCGGGTGGAACCCTTGATAATAACGATGAAATTGATGACCACCAGGATCAGGAAGATGATGCCGCCCACCACAAAATTGCCCCCCACCACAAAGCTCCCGAAGGAGTGGATCACCCCGCCCGCGGCCCCCATGCCTTCATAGCCGTGGAGGAGGATGATCCGGGTGGAGGCCACTTCCAGGGCGAGGCGGAAGAGGGTGGTCACCAGGAGCAGGGAAGGAAAGATGAAGAATTCAACTGGCTTGATGGTGTACAAGGACAGGAGCAGCACCATCAGGGAAAAGGTGATGTTGAAACTGAGGAGCAGGTCCAGCAGGAAGGGGGGTATGGGAAAGACCATCACCAGGAGGGTGGTGATCACGCCGATGGCCACAAAGAGCTCGCCTTTGTGGATGCCGAATCCCTGCAGGAAAGATGTTTTCTGGGTCAGAGGCAGGGTGGTCATCTCGCCCCTCCCGCCTTGCCCCGCAGCCGGTAGATATAGGCCAGGACCTCAGCCACGGCCCGGTAGAGAGAAGTGGGGATGCCCTTGCCAACGTCCACCAGGCGGTAGAGGGAGCGGGCCAGGGACTGGTTCTCTACCCGGGGCACCCCCGCTTCCTGGGCCACGGCGATAATCTTCAGGGCCATGAACCCCCGGCCCTTGGCCACCACCTGGGGAGCGATCATGGTGGCGCTGTCGTATTTCAGGGCCACCGCGTAATGGGTGGGGTTGGTGATCACCACATCGGCTTGGGGGACGTCGGCAATCATGCGCTTGGTGGCCATCTGCCGCATGAGGCTTTTGATGCGGGCTTTGACCTTGGGATCCCCTTCCACCTGGCGCATTTCATCCTTGACCTCTTGCTTGGTCATCTTCAGGTCTTTTTCAAAGCGGTAGCGCTGATAAAAATAATCCAGGGCTCCCAAGACCAGCAAAGCCAGGATGATGCGGACGGAGACCCGGAAAACGGTCCCGGTGAGGTACAACAGAATCTGGCCCACGGACTGGTCCAGAAGGGGCATCAACCCCCCGAGCTCCCGCTTCACGGAATAATAGGCCACCAAACCGATGATGCTGATCTTGGCCAGGGATTTGATTAACTCCACGATGGTGTTCGGAGAAAAAAAGCGCTTGAACCCTTTAATAAATTGCAGCCGGCTCAGATCCGGGGTGATGCGTTCCGTGGAAAAGATTTTTCCCACTTGCACGTAGTTGCTCATGATCGCAGCCGCAGACAAACTGATAAAGACGGGGGCCAACAGCCCCCCCAAGGCGAGGCCGAAAGTCATAAATAAGGACGCCACTTGGTTAGGCCCCACCAGTCCGGGACGGATTTGGCCCAGCCAGACCCGGAGCATTTCCATGATCTTCCGCCCCAGGACCGGTCCCCAAAGGACCAGGCAGAGCAAACCGGTTAAAAGCACCAGGGCCGTAGACAGGTCTTTGCTACGAGCCACCTGGCCTTTTTCCCGGGCCTTCTCCCGTCGCTTAGGAGTTGGTTTTTCAGTTTTGTCCTGGAAATCGTCCGCCATCTCTCAAACCAATTTTTCTTAAAGCTCGGGTTGACTCTTACTATAGTCCCTCTTTTTTACCGAAAGCCAAACTAACTATGCCAGGCCCGCAGCACCTGGGTTAAGGAACTCTGAAATCCGGAAAACTGTCCCACTATATAAGGGCCGATGAGCATCAGGGTCAGGGAGAGGAAGATCAGTCCCAGGGCGATGGTCAGGGGAAAGGCCACGACCATCACCTGCACCTGGGGGACGGTGCGGGCCACCAGCCCCATGCCCACTTGCGTTAAAAACAGGACCAGGAGAATGGGGGCCACCAGTTTTACGGCCAGTTGATACATGAGGGAGCCCATGGGCACCAGGATGGAGAAGAGGCTGCCCGGCAGCAAGCCCGGCCCCCCCACCGGCACCTCTCCGAAGCTCCGGGCCAGGACCACCAGGAGCAGATGGTGGCCGTCCACGGTCAGAAAGAGCACCGTGGCCACCATCAGCAGGATGTCCCCCATCACCGTGGTGCGGACGCCGCTGTTGGGGTCGATGAGGTTCACCATGCCGAATCCCATCTGGATACCCAGCAGGTCGCCGGCCATCTGCACGGCCGCGAAGATGAAACGCACCACCAGGCCCAGGGACAGGCCCAGAAGCACTTCCCGGAGCACCAGGCCCATGGCCCCCAGCCAGGTTGAGGGAAAGGGCGGCAGGGAGCCGGCCACCACCGGTGTCAAGGCCAGGGCGATCACCAGGAGGGAATAAACCTTGATCTGCACGGGAATGATGCGGCTGTCCCAGATGGGCATGAATAGAAGGATGCAGCCCACCCGGATCGCCACCAGAATAAATTGCTCCATTTGCAGGATCAGCCCGGCCATCCCCGGCTCCTTCACCGCACGTAGTTGGGAATATTGTTAAAAATTTCCAGGGTAAAAGTCATCAGGTGGCTCATGATCCAGGGCAGAAGCAGGAGCAGGCCCACGAAGATGGAGATAATCTTGGGCACGAAGGTCAGGGTCATTTCCTGGATCTGGGTGGCGGCCTGCACCATGCTGACCAAGACCCCCACCACCAAACCGATGCCCAGGATGGGCAGGGCCACCAGCAGCGTCACCTGGATGGCCTGCCGGGCTATACCGATCACTAGATCCGGACTCATTACTTCTCCTCCTCTCCCGTCACTGGAAACTTCGCACCAAGGAACCCACCACCAGGTTCCAGCCGTCCACCAGGACAAAGAGTAAAACCTTAAACACCAGGGAAATCATCACCGGAGGCAGCATCATCATGCCCATGGACAAAAGCACCGAGGCCACCACCATGTCAATGATCAGAAAGGGCAGGTAGAGGAGAAAACCGATCTCAAACGCGGTCCTGAGCTCGCTGATCATAAAGGCCGGGATCAAAGTGGCGATGGGAATGTCCTGGGGATTCTTGGGCCGGGGCTTCTTGGAGATGTGCACAAACAGGCCCAGGTCTTTTTCCCGGGTTTGGCGCATCATGAAGGCCCGCAAGGGTTCCAGGCCCTTTTTCACCGCTTCTTCCCCGTTCATCTGCTGATTAATATAGGGCTTGACCGCCTTATCCTGGATATCCTGCCAAACCGGGGCCATGATGAAGATCGTCAGAAATAGGGCCAAAGCGACAAGAATCTGATTGGGCGGCATCTGCTGGGTGCCCATGGCCTGGCGCAAAAAGGAGAAGACCACTGCCAGGCGGGTGAAGGAGGTGACCATAATCACCAGGGCCGGGGCCAGGGAGAGGATGGTGAGAAGCAACAGGAGCTGCAAGGACAGACTCAAACGCTCCGGGGCCAGGAGCTGATCCAGACCCAGGCCGCCCGCGGGTGCAGCCCAACCGGGCCTGACCGACAGGCAGAAAAGGAACAGCAGAGCACCCTTGAAGATCCGTGCCTTCATGCGCATTCTTCTTTCTCATTCTTTACGGGAAGCGTCAGGGCCGCAGCTTCGGTTTGGGCTTCCGGAGATAGGGGGGTGACCAGCTGTAACTGATCGCCGGCGCTGGCCAGGAGCAACCTCTCCTTGCCTACCGCCACCAGGATCAAGGCCTTCTTGGGGGCCAGATAATGGGTGGCCAGCACCTGGATCAACGGCGACACCCCTTTGGGCCGCAGAACCCCCGATTTTTTCCAGAGATAGAGTCCCAAGAGCAGTATTCCCAGCATGCCGCTCAACACGGCCGCGACCCGGAAGAGATGCTGCCAGAAAGGAAATTCCGGGGCGGCGACGTTGGCGGCAGCCAGCCCGCCCGCGTCCTGGGACGTGGCTGCCAGCCACCCCCAACTCCCCAGGATCCATCCCCAGAAATCCATCATCATCACGCCTCAGGTCAACTGCTTGATGCGTTCCAGGGGGCTGATGACATCCGTCAGGCGGATGCCGAACTTTTCATTAACCACCACTACCTCCCCCCGGGCGATGAGCTTCTGATTGATCAGGATCTCCAGGGGCTCCTCGGCCAGCTTGTTCAGTTCGATCACCGAACCCTGGCCCAATTGCAGCAGGTCGTTAATGATCATTTTGGCCCGGCCCAATTCCGCGGTGATCTCCAGGGGGATGTCCAGGAGCAGCTCCAAGTTGCCCTTGCTTCTTTCTGCCGGGCTTAATGGCGCCGCACCGGCATCAAGATCGGCTTCCATACTATCCGGCGCTGGAGTCCCGGAGGTTTCCTCCAGGGCTTTTTCCCAGTCGTAATCCACGACGCGTTGGGAAGTCCCATTGGTTGCCATTGTTCTCATATCCTCCAGTCTTACTGACTTAATGAGCAGGAGTAAAAAGTGTGTTGCGCAGCTGAAAAGCCTTGGAGTTACGCACTCTTCCGGCACTGCCCAGGAACTTGGGGATGCCTTCCACCTTGGCCAGCAGGGGGTCAGTCACTTTTTTATCGAAGATGATGATATCGCCCACTTCCAAATTCATCACTTCCCGGGCGCTCATTTCCGTGGAGGCCAATTCCACCACCACGTTCACCGCCATATCATGGAGCTGTTCATGGATGCGGGAGGTCCAACTGCTGTCCTTCTCCAGCTGCTCACTCTGGAACCCGGAATAGAGTTTGCCTTTGATGGGTTCAATGGTGGAGTAGGGCATGCACACGGTGATGAAACCGTCGGTCTGCTCCATTTCCACCTGGAACTTGCTGATCACCACGATATCGTTGGGAGTGGCGATGCCCACGAACATGGGGTTGATCTCCACCCTTACCAGGTGCATCTTTACCGGATGCACCGGGGCCCAGGCCTTTTCCAGGTCCTGGAAGGCCATGAGCACCACTTTGCTGATCAGGCGGCGCTCAATGGTGGTGAAATCCCGGCCTTCGATCTTGAACCGGGTCTTGGCGGTCCCTCCCAGGAAGCACTCCACCAGGGCGAAGACCAGCTTGCTGTCCACCACCATCAGGCATTGGCCCCTTAAGGGGTCCATCTTGTGGATGTGGAAACTGCTGGGCAGGGGCAGGGAACGGAGGAATTCTCCAAATTTTACCATCTGCACGAAGTTGGTTTGGATATCCACGTTGCGCCGCAGGATCATGGACAGAGAGACCCTAAAGGCCCGGGCGAAATGCTCGTTGATCACCTCCAGGGTGGGCATGCGCCCCCGGATGATCCGTTCCTGGGAGGTGAAATCGTAGCTGATTACCCCTTCTTCCGGCGCGGCGTGGTCGGTTTCAACGTCGATTTCCCCCTCAATCATCCCCTTGAGGAGGGCATCCACTTCTTCCTGGGAGAGAACTTTGGTCACGCTGCCCTCCTATTGGGCCACAAATTCGGTGAAATACGCGGCGCTGATCTTCTTGCCCGCGGGTATGGCGTGCAGCCGGGCCAGGATATCCTTTTTTAACTGGTGCTTGCCCTCCGGGGTGGCGATGTCCGGATAACTTTTGCTGCTCAGGAGGAAAATGAGTTGATCCCGGATGCGGGGCATGAACTTTTCCAGCTCTTTGGCGGCCTTCTCATTATCCACTTCCAGATCGATCTTCACTTTCAGATAGCGCCGCGCGTCCTTATCCGCCAGGTTCACCAGAAAAGGTTCCAGGGGCATCAAAGCCTTGGCGTGGTGCTCGACTTTGGCAGGAGAAGAATCATCGAAGAAAGCAAGGTAGACAAAGGCGCCGCCACCCAGCAACAGAATCGGCAGGAGGACAAACAGTATGATTTTCTTCAATTTTCCTTTGGGCTTGGGAGGAGCTTCTTCCGCCGGTTCGGGGGGCAGTTCTTTTTCGCGGGCCATTACCGGGCTCCTTACGCGCAATTTTTTACTGAACTGTCATTGAGCAATGTTTGTGCCAGATGGGAAAGATGGTTAGCTTTGTCGCAACCCTTGATTGGCAAAGGGAAATATAATTCGCAGGCGGCTCTGATGACGGAGAGCCTGTCAAAGATACCGGACTTTGTCAAAATATTGACAAAATCCTATGACAGGGTTTTTGATTGCCAAAGACAGGCTCCTATGTTAAAAGAAATCCAGTTAATTTACCAAGATAGGTATTTGCAGGCATGCCTCGACCCGGGGTGTCGGACCCTTACCGCACCAGGGCTCGGGCCGAAGGGTATGTAGCCCGGGCTGTCTATAAATTAAAGGCGATGGACGGCAAATACCGCCTGTTCCAGCCAGGCCAGCGGGTGTTGGATCTGGGCTGCGCGCCTGGGTCCTGGCTGCAATACCTGGCCTCCCGCGTGGGGCCCACCGGAGTAGTGGTGGGAGTGGACCTGACCCCTCTAGCTGTGCCGGTGGCGCCGCCCGTATACTTCGTCTCCGGAGACTTGTCCGCCCTGGACCCGGAGGCGGTCACCGCCATCAGCCCCGACTTTGACGCGGTGGTCAGTGATCTGGCCCCCAGGACCACCGGCATCAGGGAAGTCGATCAACAGCGCTCCCTGGACCTGGCCCGGACCGCCTGGGACTGGGCCCGGAAGCTCCTCCGGCCCGGGGGGCATTTCCTGGCGAAGGTCTTCGAAGGGCCCGGGGTCGAAGCCCTGGCTGGGGAACTTAAGGCTGCATTTCGGGTCTGCCGCCGGGTGAAACCCCCGGGCTCGAGGCCGGCCAGCAAGGAGATTTACCTCCTGGCCATGAATAGGAAAGAAAAATAAATATTCACCACCAAGACACCAAGAGCACCAAGAATCACCAAGAATTATGATTTTCCTTTGACGCTGTGGCGTCAAAGGGAAAAAAATCTCCTTGTTGAAACTTTGTGTCTTTGTGCCTTGGTGGTTAAAATTCTAAGGAGTAAGCCAGATGTCCGGCCATTCCAAGTGGAGCACCATCAAGCGCAAAAAAGGAGCCCTGGACGCCAAGCGGGGCAAGATCTTCGGGAAATTGACCAAGGAGCTCACCGTGGCCGCCCGCCTGGGCGGCGGCGACCCCGCGGGCAATCCCCGGCTCCGGGCCGCCATAGCCGCGGCCAAGGCGGAAAATCTCCCCAAAGACAATATGATGAAAGCCATCCGCAAAGGCACCGGGGAAGGGGGCGGCGCGGCCCTGGAGGAGTTGATCCTGGAAGGCTACGGCCCCGCGGGGGTGGCCCTGATGGTGGAGAGCCTCACGGACAATAAAAACCGCACCGTCTCCGATGTCCGCCATCTGATCACCAAGTACGGGGGCAACCTGGGGGAGCCCGGCTGCGTGGCCTGGATGTTCGACAAAAAAGGGGTCATCGTCTTCGACCGGGAGAGCGTCAAGGAGGATGAACTCCTGGAGGCCGCGCTGGAATGCGGCGCGGAAGACTTGCAGAGCGATGCGACCCAGTTTGAGGTCCTCACCGACCCCACCGGCTTCGTGGAGGTCAAAGAGGCCCTGGAAGCCAAGGGGTTTCAGCCTTTGCTGGCGGAGTTGCAGCTCCGTCCCAAGACCACGGTGCAGATCAATGAGGAAAAGCCCGCGCAGCAGGTCCTGAAACTGGTGGAGATGCTGGAAGAGCATGATGACGTGAACAATGTCTTCGCCAATTTCGATATCCCGGACCAGCTCCTGGAGGCCCTGATGTGAGGCAGGTGATCCTGGGGGTGGACCCCGGTTCCCGGGACACCGGGTTCGGGGTCATTGAGGGGGAGGGGGAGCATCTCCTGCATCTGGCTTCCGGGCGCATCCATGCCGGCCGCCCCCCGTCCCTGGAGAACCGCCTGCGTCAAATCTATGACGGCCTGACGGCCCTGATTAAAGAGCACCAGCCCCAGGCCCTGGCCCTGGAGGAGATCTTCCTGGCCGCCAACGTCCGCACCGCCTTTATTTTGGGGCAGGTGCGGGGGGTGGTCCTGCTGGCCGCGGCCCAGGCCGCGCTGCCCATCTTTCATTACCCCCCTGCCACGGTGAAAAAGGCGGTGGTGGGCTACGGCCAGGCCACCAAGGCCCAGGTGCAACTGATGATCGAACACCTCCTGGGTCTCAAAATCACCAACGAGCACGCCGCGGACGCCCTGGCCGTGGGCGTCTGCCACCACTTCCACTGCCGCTGGCCGCGTTGAAGCCCATTCTTCGGATCGCGATTCCGTTAATAGTCTTATATCTGCATCTTCCCGGTTCAGTGATAAGAGAAGAGTTTGGCAAGTAAGCAACTATTTTCCTTTTGCTTTGTGATTGACCATAAAAAAAAAGGGCCCTGGTGGGCCATTGCATAAATTCCTGGTCGCCGTTTTTAGTTTATGCAACAAAATAATCTGAGTTATGTTTAATCCACAGTTTTGGGTTTAAAGCTTTTTTTAGGGGAAATAGTCCTGGTCAATCATCCTCCCAGTCTTCCCTAACAATACTTTGGCTTGTGCCTCCAAAGAGATCGTGCTCAATTATCCAGCCACATTTACTGGTTCTTTGCGAAGTGCTTAGGAAACCTAATTGGTATTTTTTCGGATAACCGGACGTGCAAGCGAGCGTAAGACTGATCGCCAAAATCAATAACAGGGCCAGAACAACTAGCCGTCCCCATAACGGTTTCATCCTAGGTCGCATTTCTCGGCCTCCTTGGACTGACACAAAGTGAAAAGGGAATCCTGAAGGCAAATCTGTATCCAGGCGAGCAGGTAAGTAATTCGAAGTACAATGGTTTTAGCACTTCGGACATCCCGCTACCTTGGCCGACAGGCATTAGGCCGGTGACTTTGCGCTCTCACCTTTCGGTAAACTTTGCCCTTTTCGATAGTGTAAAAAGCTTATCGGTACCTTTGCTGAAAACTGAAGAAGTTGTTGCTAGTTGTCCAGCCTGCCCCGCCTCGTGAGGAAAGATAAAATTAACCTGGACTTTTAACCGCCTTTTGCATTAGAACTCCAGAAAAGAGTTGAATGTCCGGTCTACGGCCTGCGGTGCTTGGGATCGGCTATCAGAGGACACATGATCGGTTTCCTGGAAGGCGAACTCCTGGACGAGAGCCCGGGCCAGGTCCTGGTCAAGGCGGGGGGCGCGGGCTACCGGCTGCTCATTCCCCGGTCCACCTGCTAGGCCCTGCCCGAGTCTCCGGGCCGCGCTCAGCCTGCAGATTCACCCCCGCATCCAGGACGACGCCCTGCACCTTGACGGCTTCCACACCCCGGAGGAAAATGACCTCTGCCTCCGGCACCTGAAAATCCCCCGCGTCGGCCCTGGCTGGGTCCCTTAAGGGGCGGCTCCATACACGTGCTCCATACCTTGGGAATCCTGCTCAACCCCAGCCGTTTGTTGAGCTGGCAGCTAAATCCCTGGCGCTCTTCCTGGCCGGCCCCTGGCAGCTAAATTTGGCACCGGACCTTGCATTTTTGTGAAGACATAATTATAATTAACCATATTTCGGTGGACCGTTCCCAACCAACTGACAACTTTTCCTGCAACTGTCCAACAAGGAGCTCAAGTGCAAGAGGCCAAAATCCGGTCTGGCAGGCGCTGCAAAAGGTTGGCTCAAAAGGTTGTCTCCTCCGCAAACTTCCGCTTCACTGATGCAGCCGGTTTAGTCATCGTCTGACCTGAGCGATAACGGGCCCGGTTACTGCCTGGCCCCCCTTCTCCTTCTCTCCAGCCAGACCATCCAAGCCCAAGCTTAACCCGCAGCCTGCCCTGAAGGATCGGGGAAAGGGCGGGGAATAAAGCCCAGCGGCGTTTACCTCCTTCCTTGGCATCTTTGACCAGGAGGTTTGACAGCCATGGCCGAGGGTGGTTCTCCCGGTACCATTTTGGAAGCCTCGATCTCTGGGGTGCCTGCGGATCTGCGCCAGTGGCGCCTTATCAAAGGGGACCCGGAGGTTTTCGGAGTCTGGCTGGGGGATAGCTTCTATCCCCTGGCCCGGAGGGAGAATCTTGGCCTGGGCTTCCAGGAAGGCCTTCTGGGAGCCGGTTATGCCGCGGCCTGGAGGGATCGATCGGACTGCCTGGAACACCTGCCGCACCCTTTAGCCGACTTTTTCCGCCGGCAACCGGAGCGCTCCCAATTTTATCTGGTCTCCCGGAACTTGCCCGGAAATGCTGGACAGCCGGTGCCGTTGTTCACCCTGGCCAAAACGGACAGGGGCCAGGCAGTGGTTCTGGAACTCAATCCGGACTTCGCAGACCGCCGGGAGATCTATCTGGCCCTGGCTGTTTATAGCCTGGTCCAGGCCAACACCCCTTACCTCCACCACCGCTTCGATGCCCATGGGGATTTCCAGCGCCTGGGGGCCTTTTCCCAGGTAGAGCGCCACAGCACTGAGATGTCCAGGAAACACCTGGGCCAACGCATCTATTTCGAGGCAGAGGGCTGCACCCACTGCCTCAAGTGCGCCGCCTCCTGCAGCGAAATGCAGGTGAGGCTGACCTCCGGGGGCTTAACGGTCCTGGGTCCGGCAGAAGATTATTGTACCGTCTGCCGCCTCTGCCTGGCGCATTGCCCGTATCTAAAGGATGTGCGTAAAGAAGACCTGACCCCGGACCGCCAGGCTGCACCTGCCGCCCACTTCACCGGGGGCGCCGCCGTCTATCTGACCCGGGAGGCGGCCCGGGAAGCCCAGGCCTGGTTTCAGGGGTTGGCCGCATCCCCAGGGCGTGGAGGCGATTGGCGGATTTCCCTGCTTTATCAAGGAGCCTCCTGGCAGGAAGGGGAGCCACCGGGACCGGAAATCCGGCAGTATTCCCTTCAGGAGCAAAGGCCCGGGAGTCCTTACAAACCTTTGCTGATTACGGCACATATCTCACCCCAGGGGGGGACCGCACCACCCTTGCTGATTCTCCGCTTGCTGAGCCGGGTGGCGGTCTTTCTCACCAGCGCTGCGGGGGAGATCGAGGCCGAACTGCTGCGAGGCGTAGACTCAATGGGGGTCCTCTACCAGGGGGTGGTGGATGGAGAAAAATTTGGCAGCCCCGGGGACATGCCCCTGGCGTCCAAACTCCATCGCCTCCACCGGCTGGCCCCGGACGCGGATTTGGCGGCTTTGGTCACCGCCGGGCAAGTGGATGTGGTGTTGACCCCGACCCTGGAGGCCTTGCCGGCGCCGGTTTCCTCCTATTTCCTGGAAGCCACCGGCAACCTGGCCCACCTCCTGGCTCCCCAGATCTTTCAGGCCTTCACCTTCAGCCCGGAGCCTCTCCTCCATGAGATCCGGGAACTCTGTCTGGAGGTTTTTCCCCGCTATCCGCAACTCCTGGCCGCAGAAGCAGAACGGGCCCGGACCTACCTGGCCGATTTGCCCCGCTATGGCCCGGAGATCCACGCCCGCTATCGTACCTGGGGCATGGCCCCGGGCCACAGCGCCTGCCCCACCTGCGCGGAATTGCAAACCCTGGCGGTGCCCCTCTATATGGCCATGCTCCTCTCCCTGTCCCGGGGGCAGGTTCCCCAGGTGACCTTCACCTGCGAAACCGGGTGCATGAGCGAGACCCTCAATAAGGTTAAAGAAGTGGCCCAAAAAGTGAAAGGGGGCCGCACCGTGTTTGGGGGTGGCTTCGCGTTCGGGGAAGCCGCGGCCATGTCCGAGGAGTGGGCCATGGCCCGGGGCGTCTTGCCCCAGGGTCGGCGCTACGTGGTGAGCCAGAGCGGGGATGGCGGCGCGGTCATCGGGCTGCCAGCTTGGCTCAACGCCCTGCGGCAGCGGTCCTTCCTCATCAAGGATCGGGAGGCCCAGGTACTGCATTTTATCAATGTCACCGATACCCAGGTCTATTCCAACACCGGGGGAGAGAGTTCGGCCACCTCCATGCTGGGCATGAGCACCCTCACCACCCCCCTGGGGCGCTTCCTGGTGGGCAATCAGCGCATCCAGTGGCAACTCATCAACCTGGCCGCGGAATTTCCCGGGGTTCTGGTGGGGAGCGGGCATTCGGCCCATAAGGATCTGATGCAGGAATTCTGGGCGGAAGCCGACCGCCTGGGGCGTTCCGCTATCCGTTGGGATGTCACCCCCTGTCCGGAAACCGGTAAATTCTTCGGGGAAGATCCGGATCGTTTGGCCCGGATTATGGCCTATGCCGGGTTCCTCCCGGAGGTGGTATTTGTGGGCCGCTTGCGCAAACGGGTGGCTCCCATCAATCCCCGGGATCGCCACAAGAACTGGCGGGAATGGACCTCGGAGCCCCAGCCCATTTATTACTGGCTTGCCCAAGATCCCCGTTACCGTCCCTTGATCCGCCGGGACCTGGTGAGCGGCCACTGGGAGCCCATCAATCCCGCAGTCAGGGCCATCATCGCCCAGTTGGAGAGTTTCCGGGATGGCCTCAATCGTCAGATCGACCTGGAAAACCGCCTGGTCCGGGAGGCGGAGGAATATACCGCCGAATTTTTCCGGCATCTCCAGGCCGAATGGCAGAGACATCGCTACGTCCCGGAAGAGTTTCCCTATCATTTCCTGTTCAATGACCAGGGGGAACTGAAACCTGAGTTCGGCCCGGCCTTGCCCCGGGATTTCCTGGAGGCGGTTTTGGGTCTGGATTACGTGAGGCAGTATGTGGTGGCCCGGGACGAACAGATGACCGGGGAGGTCCAGACCCTGCAAACTCCGGGTCCGGCTGCACAAGCAATCCCGCCGGACGGCGGCGAAGGGTTACCGCCCCCTGACCCCGTGGTAGCCATGGGGACCACGGCTACCAGCTACGAGTCCGTGGCCGCGGCCCGGCAGGCGGAATTCCAGCGCCTGCTGGATCGCCTCCTGGACGACCGGGCCCTGGCCAAGCAGGCCCAGATTTCCCAGTATATTTTAGGGAAAGAGTTGGCCAGGGATTTCCAGGCTCAGGGAGGCATCTTTACCCGGGCTCCGGGGAGAGGAGCGGACCTGGCCCCGGCCCGCCGGGAGTTTCGCGATAGCCTCGCCGCGTTGGGGGAATTTGCCTTGGGCGTGGCCTCCCTGGCCGGGGAACGGGGCATCGCCCTCAACCGTCTGTTCTCCCAGTATTTCACCGGCAAAGGGGCCTGGGCCGGCATGGCCTGGCAGTTCGGGTCTTCCAAACGGGGCACCCCGGTTTTTTCCGCGACTTTTATCTCCCACCGTCCCATCCAGCGCCAGGACGCGCTGTTGCGTTTTCCCTTTTACGTGCTCACCGTCACCAACTACGGGGATTTGAAATCCCAGCCGGATTTGTTTTACGACCACCTCCACCCCCAGGGTTATCTCATTATCAATACCCCCCGGACCCCGGCCGCCATTCACCAGGAATTGCTGGCCGGCTATGACGACCACACCCGCCAGGGGGTGGCCCGGGCCCAGGATGCGCCCCGGGGCGAGGCCCGGGAAGCGGTGAGCCAATGGTTGTTTGAAGTTCCCTATAACGCCCTGAACCGGGAGCAGCTGGATCAGGTTACCAAAGTCCTGGCCCTGGCCCAGGCCCGGGTGATCACCACCGACCTGGACGGGATTATGGCCCAGGTGACCGGCAGCAGCCGGGCGGTTTCCAATCTGGTGGCGGTGGCCCCCATGATGCGGGCCCTGGAGCTTTTGGGCATGCCGGTGAGCTTTGAGGCCGACTTGCCGGCCCTGACCGCGGGCTTTCCCGGGGCGGTGAAAAAAAATAAGCAGCTGACCGAGCAATATTTGACGGCCATGGGGCGGGCCTATCAGGAGTCCCAGGGATTTAGCGACGCCCCGCCGCAGCTCCCCCCCCATCCCGGGGGACCGTCCCCGGACCCGGGGGACTATTATCTGGAGATGGGGGGCACCCTGGCGGGCCAGGTCCTGAGCCAGCTGGCCACCAGGGACCACCCCTTATTTTATATCGGTTTTCCCATCACCCCCGCGGGCAACCCCTTTTATGCCATGGCCCAGGCCTATGCCAACGGCCACCCCTATATCATGGTGGACGAAAACAATCCCTCGGAGAAGGTGGCCGCGGAAAAGCTGCTGGGGGTGGCCCGCACCGGCGGCGCCCTGCCGGTGACCTTCACCGCCTCCCAGGGTTGGCGGCTCTTTGCGGAAATCATGCCCCAACTGGTGGGGGCTCGCCTCGAATGCCTCTTCATCCTGGCCAAACGGGCCCTGGCCGCGCCAGCCCTGAACATCGAGGAGAGCCATACGGATTTCATGACCTTCCGGGATGACGGGGCCATTATGCTCTCCCCCAAAGACATCCAGGAATTCGTCCCCTGCCTCTATCTGGCCCGGTTGCTGACGCATTTTGCCCGGCTGCCGGTGGTGGCCTCCCTGGGGGGCATCACCGATACCCACAAAATCAGCCTGGTCAAGGTTCCTCCGGACCAAGAGGTCCAGGCCTGGCTGGCCCGGGCCCTGGCGGAGGTGGATTTCCTGGAAGATAAGCTGCTGAATCGCCAGGGGGAGGTGATTGTCCACGGTCCCAGCGCCACCGGGGAAGTCTATCAGGAAACTCAATCGGCAGTGGAGAAGGCCCATGCCCTGGTGCCTCGGGTCTTCCCGTATGCGGCCCGCCTGGTGGAGGAATTGACGGGCTACCGCTTCCAGGAACTGGAAGTCGCGGCCACGGCCCCGGGGGAACCCCTGACCACCGGGCTGGTCCTCACCGGCTCTTTCTATCCCAACGCACAGGAGGCCATTGCCGAACTGGCCCAGGAGGGCTGGGGGGAGCTGGGGGCCATTTCCGTCAGGCTGTTCAATCCCTTTCCGGAAGAGGCCCTGGCTGAGATATTGTCCGGGGCCAAGCTGGTGACCATCATAGACCGCTCCAACAGTTTCGGCAGCGTGCCGCCTCTGGCCAGCCGGGTGATCACGGCCCTGGCCCGCGCCCGTAAAGGGCTGCCGCCCCTCTTTCGCGTCCTGGTGGGCGGCCTGGGGGGACGGGAGATCACCGTGCCCGAACTCAAAGAAATCATCAAGTTCAGCCATCTGTGCCTGGCGCCCCGGCCCCAGGTAAAGCCGGGGCTCAGGCAGCGCCTCCTGGAGGGGGACCTGTTGCTCCAGGGATTACTGGCAGAACGGGCGGCCCTGGAAGCCAGGAGTCTGCAGCGGCATACGCGGCTCCCAGCCGCGGCCCGGTCCGAGGCCCAGGCCCCGGGAGCGCTTGCGGCCACCCGGGAAAGACTGGCCCAGGCCCTCATCCGGGGAGATTACCTCTCCGCCCTGGCCAATTACGGCTCCGTGGAGTTCGTCAATCCCCAGGAAGTTTGGGAGGAGACCCGGCTCCTCAAGAAGTTGATCATCCGCCTGGAGATGCTGCTGGCCCGGGAACTCATCAGCCAGGGACAGGCCGACTGGCGGGCAGCGGCAACACTCCTGGAATACGGGGTGCAGCCCGGAGATTTTGCCTTGGCGGTGCGCGGCCTTAATTCCCTGATCACCGCCGCGCCGGCCCCTGCGGCCTGGACTCTTTATCGACTGGGTGAAGCCTACGGTCATAAATTCAGGCCCAGGGGCCTGACCTTAAGGGCACCGGTGGGGCCGCCTCCGGCGCCTCTGCCCCCGTCTGCGGCTCCAGAAATTGAGGAGCCGGCGCCACCGTTGGGCGCGGCCAGGCCCGAAGTTCCCTTTTCCCCCGCGGAGGCGGCTATTTTAGAGAAGGTCATGCGCGCCCTGATTGGGGAAAGCGCCCAACGGGAAACCCTGCGCAATCCCCTTGACCTGGAGCGGGAGACCCTGGATATCCTGGCCCGTGACCCGGCCTCCCAGCTTTTTGGCCGGGCCGATGGGGCCATCCGCCGGGCCTATCAGGAGGTGTATACCGGGGTCATCGACCGGACCCTGGCCGAGGGCATCCTGGGGCAACACTATGCCCCGGAGCTCAGGGAAATCTTTGCCGGCGAGGGGCTGCGGGCCCTGGAGCTGATGGCCCAGGCCACGGTGGCCTATTTTGCTCGGGGCCATGGGGAAGGGCCCCCTGACCGGGTAGAAGTGCAGCGACAGGCGGCTGGGGCAGTGGAACGTTACCTCCGGGAAGAGGTTTACCCCCGGTACCGCCGGACGCCGGGGTTTTACCATGACTATTACCGGGCCTGGGTGGCGCCGGACCTGAAAGAGGCCATTGTCAGGGAAGTGGCGGCGATTAACTGGAAAACCCCATAAGGTTTGGAGGAAGTTTTGGCATCGCATCCCCGGAGCGGGGTTTCTGAAACTGTCGGGGCAGGCCCCTGGGGGGACCTGCGTCCCCGGGTTTATAAAGCGATTCGGGCCGCGGCCGCGGAGCCGGCAGCCCCGGCGGACCGCCGCGCATTGCTGGAACACTGGCTGAGCCCCTTATTCCAGGAGGATACCCGCGAACTTAGCTTCCCGGAGGAATTGGCCCAAGATCAGCAAGCCTTGTTTCAGGGCGGCCTGCAGCGAGCCGTCAACCGTTGCCGCGGCTACGCCGGGGCCTGGTTTGCCTGGGAGTCCCTGGACCCGGAAGCCCTGGCCCGGGAAGTGAAGCAGGCGGTCAGGAGGGTGGCCCGGGAAGATGAGATGGCCCAGTCTCTGATTGAGGGGCAGGATCTCCAGGCAGAGGAAATCCCCCGGCTCCGGAAATATAGGTTGCGGCAGCGCTGGTGCGGCGGTGGGGAGGCTGCCGACGCCTTCCGGGTGGAAGAGTGGCTCCAGGATGTGGCCTTTTTTAACCGGGAATTAATGGAGATCGGCAGTTGGGCCCGTTTATTCCATACCGTCGCCTTGCTCCATGGGGAGGGGATAAAGGCACCGGAACTGAGGCGGCAGGCCCTGCTCTCGGTTCAGGAAAAAGTCATTAAGGGACAACCCCTGGAGTCCCTTGGGGAAGTGGTCATTTATTTGGAGGGCCGGGTAAGGGCCGGGGAATATGCGACCTCCGGGGAGAGCCTGGCCCCGCCCCTGGAGCCTGGGCTGTTTCCCGGCGAGCCTCAGGATGTCTGCCTGCTGCTGCGGCTGGGGCTGGTTTTCCTGGTCACCGGGGGCAGGCGGCCCGAACATCGGCAGCGCCTGGACTGGTTGGCAAAGCACCAGGACCTTAACGACCTGCGCGATTTATTTCTCTTATTCCTGGCAGCCCTCCAGGGGCAAGACCCCCTGCCGCCCCCCTCGGCGGTGCTGGACCAGCTCCAGCGTCAGGGCTACCCCATTCACCACCAGGATTCCAGTTACGCCTACCGGGCCTTCATGGTGCCTCTGGAAGATTTGCCCGGCGTCTTGGAGGTAAGCCTCAGTTGGCCCCTGGACCCCGGGGCCCTCACCGGAGATCCGGAACGAGACTTAAGCCTGGGTCGGGACCAGGGAGAAAGGCAGGGCCTCTGGCTCCAGGCCTTTAAAGAAGAGGCCCTGGCCTATTGTCGGGGCCGGGTGAAGCCGCTGCCTTACGCCGAGCTTATCCGCCCCGCGGCCCGGTTTGCCGCGGCTTGGCTGGCGGCTAGACAGTGTCGGGAGGGGAAAGCGCTGGATCTGCCAGCCCAGGTCCAAGAAGGGGTGAACCTCCTGCCGCCAGCCCTCTTGAAGCTCATTAGGCCTCGCAAGGGCTACGAACTGTCCCACCGCAGTCAACTGGAAAGATTGCTGCAGCAGGAATTCCAGGCCTACCACCAGGTCCTCTACCGGTGTCGCGGTGGCGGCTGCCTGGCCAATAAGGCTGATGAGGGCCGCTTCTTCCATCTGGCCGCGGCCCTGGCGCTGGCGTGCCGCCAGAGTGACTTAATGGCCTTGGGTCCGGAAGAGGTGACGGGATTGGAAGTGGCGGAAGTCTTGGACCATCTCCAGGAATTGGCCGCCACCCTTTCCCTGGACCTGGAACCTGCGGCCGCGCCCTACTGGCATGAATTCAAGGATTGGCTTAAGGAGAAGCTGGATTGGCCTTCCCTGGCGGGAGAGGCAGAAGACCCCGGTGGACTCCCGGTCAACTGGAAGTCTGAGGCGGATACCCTTTTCCAGGAACTGGCTGGGCAGCTTTACCGTTTGGTGGTGGCCAAGGCCCGGGCCGAGGGGGGGCTGCCTCTTCTTAAGGGGGACCGCCATCTGCTTGCCTGGCTGGCAGACTGGCTGACTCCGGAAAGGCGCGCCCTCCTTAAAGCCTCCGGCGCCCAGCTACTCAACACCATTAAGGCCCAAGCCCGGCAAGCGGTGTGGGAATCCTACCCCTTGCTGCTGGAGAGCAGGGAAGAACTGCTGGCCCTGAGCAAGTATTATCTGGGGGTGGAACTCAAGGGCCGGGATTTGGAGACCTATGCCCGGACCCAGCCGCTGGGGGACTTGGCCCCAAAAGTGGCGGCGGCTCTCCAGAGATGCCACATTCCTCCGGAAATTGCCGGTCCCGGCGGGGTGGAAGCGGTTATCCAAGAAGTGCTGCGGCCCCGAACCCTGGAGGCCACTGCGGCCCAACGGCAACTGGAGGAAAAGGTCCTGGCCCTTCTGCCCCGGACCGATTGCGGCTCCTGCGGCAGCCCGGGTTGCCTGGCTTTTGCACGACTGCTGGTCCAGGGCCGGGCCCAACCGAGCCAATGCCCCACCTCCCCCGCGGCCACCAAGGCGCGGCTGACCGGGATTCTCGGGGCGACGCCCGCGGCGGCTCCGGAGCCTTATGTCCTCAGGCCCGGGGAAATCCCCCTGCTCACCTGCCTGTTAGACCCATATTTCGTGGCCCTGCGACAGCGGCTGGCCCAGGAATTGGACGCGGGTGAGCGGGAGAGGATTATCCCCTTTAAAAAGCGGGGGATTTCCATTCTGCAAATCGGCAAAAGTCCCGATGCCGCTGCCTTTCACAGGTATTTAGAGGATTATTTGGGCTCCGACGCGGCCAATCGCCTGAGCCGCAGCGACCGGGCCTTTCTGGCGGATTACGGCGACTTGAGACTGGCTGCCGCCACCCGGGAGCTGGAAGATGAATTTTCCTGGGCCGCGTATGAGACCCGGATCAATCTCTCGAAATTCGCCCTGGCGGAAAGAGACCTGGCCCGGGGGGCCGCGGCCCATTATGACCGCTGCTTCTTTCTTTCAGACTTGTCTATTACGGACCGGACCCGGGTGCAGGAATTCCGCCGTCAACGCTTCCTGTGCGATTTTTTGGAGGATTGGGAGCAAAGCTTGACGGAACTCTGGCAGGCTGGGTCCCGCATCGAAGATTGGCAGGACTTCTCCCATATTGTGGCTAAATCTTACTGGCATCAGGAATTCACCCCGGCCCCGAAAGAAATCATGCAGGCCTTGGGGCGGGCGATCCGGGAGCCCCTGCCCGCCTGGGGCCTATCCTGGGGGGAAAGGCTGGTGCAGGAGCAGTGGCACGCCCTGGAAAGCGAAAAGTCACATCTGGCTGAACTACTCAGACGGCGACGGGTGGAAACTCCCGCAGACCTGGACCTTCTTGTCCGCGGCTTGGTGAACCGGGCCTGGCAGGATCTGACCGCCGGAACGCCGGCCCCGGGTCTGCCCCGTCCCGACCCGGTGCTGCAGATCAGCCGGAACGCCTTTAAGCAACTGGACCAGGCCAATCTCCACATGGCCGGGGACCTCAGGATGCATTGGGATGAACTCTCCGGGCGGGTCCGGGAGATTCTGGGCGCAGATACCCAGGTGGCGCCGGAGGAATTGGCCCGCCTGCAAGCCAGCGCCGCCGGCCTGGCCTGGCGAGAGATGTCCTCTTTGGGGAGGGCCTGGATCGAGGCCCAAATAACGGCCGCGGCGGAACGTCTCCTCTTGGAAGAAGTTGAGGTGGACCGTTTTCTTAAGGGGGATCTGCCTTTCCCCAGTCCCCGGACTCTGCGCCGGGCAGTCTGCCGGCTGTATGCGGCCGGCAAAAAAGGCCTTCACCACCTCCTGGAGGCCCTACACACGGCTATGCAGGCCTATCCCCAAGGGTGGCAGGCGCTGGGAGAGGCGGCCCTGTTCCAGCTTATCTGGGCGCGTCTGGCCACCGGGCGATTCAGATTCACGGAGCCCGGGGCCGATAACCTGGTGCGCAAGGTGGACCGCCTGCTCCGGGCCCAGGTGAGCAAGGACGTGCATAAGCTGAAGGCCTACATGTTTCTGTTGGCGAAGATGGAGGGCAACCTGGATAAGCTCACGGCCCTGCTCCGGGAAATCCGGGAGACCTCGGATATTATCGAAGCCGCCTGGCTGGACTTTACCAAAGAACGCCTGGCTCTGCGCCGTTCCCCTCATCCTGAGGCGGCAGAGGGCCAAAAAGCGCCCTTGCTGCTGGCCCGCCTTGACCCGGCGCGGCTGAACCGTTACCTGGAAGAGGGTCTGCCCCGGGGGGAACCCCGGGAATGTAGCCGGGCCTATGAGGAACTGACCACCATCTTGGAATTCTATGTGGTCTCCGCGGCCCCCCAAGATTCTCCCCAGGAGATCTTCCAGCACCTGCAAGGGGGCTGCTACGATTTTACCGGGATTTCCCCCCAATCCTTATTGAAGACTTTACAGGTCCTCCACCAGCAGCGGGATCGCCTCCTGCCCCGCAAAATCAGCATTTGCACCTACGTCCTGGGCCATCGCCTGGCTGGCGCGGAACCACATCTGGCCCAGAGCGAAGCCGACTTTCTCAATGAGAAGAAGGCCTTTCTGAAATCCGAGGCTTTGCCAGCGGAACTCCGCAAGGGACAACTGGCGGGCAACTGGGGGGTAGAGCTGGGAAAAATCAGAAATGCCCTCTACCTGCAAGTCTCTGATCTGCTGGAACAGGAACGCACGGAAAGTTTTGCCAACCGCATCGGCCAGATCATTGAGCGCCTGGAAGAAGAATACGCGGCCACCGTGGAGGCGTTCCAAAAGGGTGAGTTTAACCGCCGCACCGCTTTTTATATTTTCCGGCGCTTCCAGAAGGATCAGAATGAACTGTCGGGCGCGGATTTGGGACGTTTTCTCAAGCGGCACCAACCGGAAACCCTGGCGCAACTCCGGAGCCGGTTGGCGCCCCTGGTGGTGGCCGAGGTGGAGGGGCAGCTGGAAAAGATCTTATCCAAGTATCAGGGGGCGTTGTTGGGCTAGGGGCGTCGTCCCGGAGGCGGCGGTCCTTGCCGGCCTGGGCCCTGGTTTAAGGAGCGCCCATGGGTGCACAAATCCTGGAGATGCGGCTGAGTCCCGGCTGTCAGGAGGAAGCAGCCGGGGAATATGATCTGCGCCCGGACCTCACCCCGGAAGCGGCCGCAAAAGAATTGCCTCCGGCGGCGCGCCGGGTTTTAGCGCCGGTGGCGGCCGCGTTCGCGGCCCTGCATCGGGGTTTGGTGGAAGATTTGCCACTGACCGGCATCCGCAAGGTTCGCCTTTTCCAGAACCTGGGCGCCGCGGCGCGTTTGGCCCGGAGCCAGGAACCTGGGGCCGCCACCGCCGAAGTAGCGCTGGCCGCCCTGGGGGCCGGGCCGCAGTGGGTTTCATTGCTGGCTGACCTGCTGCGGGCCGCGGCCCTATATCCGGGGGTGCGGGATACCCGGCTGCCCCGGCGTTTCGCGCCCCTGGCCCGGATGGTGGCCCCCTTGCGCCACCTCCTGGAAAAGATCCGGGAAAGGGTTCAGCGCCAGCCTCGATTTGCCTCCCAGATTATGGGGCCCCTGGAAGCTGATGACTCCCAGCGGCTGGTTGACCCCTGGGGGCAGACCCGCCTGCTGCTCCAGCGTTTCCTATGCCGGCAGGACTGGCGGGAACGGGATGTGCTGCACCTGATGCTGGATTTCCTCCAGGGGAGCCCTAACCTTTACGGGGAGCGCCTCCTGAACCTCTGGTTTTCCTTGAAGCGCCTGCAAGATGAGGAGCCCGCGGCCTATACCCGGATGGTGGCCGCGCTCATCAACGAAGGACGGGCCTATCTGGGAGAGCTCCCCCGCTGGCGCCACCTCTGCGGGATGGGGGAAACCGGGGGAACAGGGGCCTGGGAAGGGGCTGACACCTTCCGGGTCATCCAGGGCATGGCCGGGCTCCTGGGAGTACCCCCGGAGGATCTTCCGGCTCTTTCCGCCGCAACTGGCGCGGCGGGGATTGACTGGGACACCCTCAAGGCCGCAGCCTTACAAACAGGAGGCGGGTTCTCCCCCTTAAAACCCTTGGAGAGGGCTTCTCTCTTCCTGGCCGCGGAGCTGTTCCCCGAAAATTTGGGCCATCGGGCCTTTCTGCGCTTCCTCTTGGAAAACGAAGAGCCTTACCGGCAGTTGCTGGCCACCTGCTACAGCTCATTGGAAACGCAAGAGGCCCAGCTTGCCAGGATTTTAACCGCGTTTAACGGGCACCCGGCCAATATCGAAAAACGGGTGCATTACCGCCAGAGTGAGGCGGCCCAGTTGCTGCGGGTCTTCTTTTTGCGGCCCGATCCGGTGGAGGCCATCATTGACCGGGAGCGGAAAAAAGACATCTATTACCGCCTCCCCGGGTTGCCAGGCCAGGCCCTGCTCCCCCAGGTGCTCCACGAATGCCAAAGCATCTTCCAGTACCTCACGCAGGAGGCCCTGAAACGGGTGGCCGCGGGTTTAGGGGTCGATCCTGCCGAGATTGGCCGGGTCATCGCCTCCTACAAGGAGTTTACGGTGGATCCCACCGGCCAGCACCTCCTTTATGTCTGCAAGGGCACCGCCTGCTTTCTGAGGGGCCAGCCCCACCTTTCCCAGGCCCTGGCCACCCGCCTGGGAGTGGAGGAAGGCCGGGTTTCCCCGGAGGGGGTGCAATTCTTTGAGCGGGATTGTTTTGGCACCTGTCATCTGGCCCCGGTGATCAAGGTGGGCCACACCTTTGTTGCCGCCTTGAGGCCGGAGGTAATCCCGCCCTTGATCGGCAAGCTCCTCAAGGGCCGCTCCTTCGCCAATCGCTCCGATTTCTTCAAGGCCGTTCGGGATAGCCTGGCGGAAGAAGATCAGGTGGTCCTGAGCCACTCTTGCCCCGTCCAGGGGGCCTGCGGGCTGGAGGTCACCCCGGAGCAATTAGAGGGCCTGGCCATTAACGGCCTGGGGGAGATCCGGGCCTGGCCGGAAAAGAAAGTCCTGGGAACCCTGGCGGAACGGAGCTACTCCTTCAGTTTTATGGATCCGTCTGGCAGCCGGCAATACGGCACCCTCATTACCGATGCCGACGACTTTCTCCTGGGGGTGGTCAATGTCCCGGACCCCCGGGTGCAAAAGGGATTGGCGCGCACCCTGCGGCCCCGGGTAGTGCTTAAGGACCATTACGTCCATTTGGAGGGACGCCCTCAGCCCCTGGGGGCCTATCACTCCAACAGCATCGCCTTGGGGAAGCCGGACGGCACCTACGGCAGCCTGGTCTTTGGGGAAGAGAACCTCCAGTCTCCCCCGGAAGAGACCTGTGGCTTGACCCCGGGTTTCCAGCGTCCGGTCCCCCCGGAATTTTTCCGGCGGCAAGACCGGCTCCTCCTGGGGTTTGTGGAGGGAGTGAACCCGGAATCCATCGATTCTTATCTGGAAAAGGGCGGCTACCAGGCCTTGAAAAAGGTTCTGGGTTACGGTCAGCCGGAGAAGAGCTGGCCGCCGGCAACCATCGTCCAGGAGATCATGGCCGCCAATCTCCGGGGCCGGGGGGGCGCGGGCTTCCCCACCGGCGTCAAGTGGGAGGCCATGCTTCAGGCTCGTCCCGAATCGCGGGCAGGAGACGAGGTGGACCTGCCTCTGAAGTTAATGGTGGCTAACGGTGACGAAGGCGACCCCGGCGCCTTTATGGACCGCACCTTGATCCAGGAACGGCCCCATCAGGTTCTGGAAGGGATGCTCATCGCCGCCCTGGCCACCGGCTGCCGCTATGGCGTCATCTATGTCCGCAAGGAATACGAAGATGCGGTGCAGCGCCTGGAAAACGCCGTCTTTGAGGCCCGGCGCTACGGTTTCCTGGGGCGGCAGGTAATGGAAGTGGCGGATTTCGACTTCGATGTGGAAATCCGCTTGGGTGCCGGGGCTTTTGTGGCCGGGGAAAAACGGGCCATTATGCGGGCCATCGCCGGCAAGCCCGCGGAGCCCGATCTTCAGGCGGTCTCCAATGTCAAGGGGGGACTGTGGGGCAAGCCCACCCTGCTGAACAACGTGGAAACCTTTGCCAATGTGCCTTTGATTATCAGCCGGGGCGGCGCCTGGTTCCGGGACCGGGGATACGGGGCCAGCGGCGGCAGCAAGATCTTTTCCGTGGCCGGGATTGTCAACCACACCGGCCTGGTGGAGGTGCGGTTCGGCCGCACCTTCAGGGACGTGCTGCAGATCGCCGGGGGCGTCCAGGAGGGGAAAAGGCTCGCTGGCGTCCAGATCGGCGGTCCCTCGGGGGCCATCCTCTCTTTGACCGGAGTCCGGGCCTACCTCCTGGATGCCCCCCTGGATTTCGATGTCTTCAACCGGGTGGGGGCCATGCTAGGTTCCGGCGGCCTGGTTTTCCTGGGGGAGGACGATGACGTGGTGCGGTTGGCCCGTCATTTTACCTCTTGGCTGGCCGCGGAATCCTGCGGCCAATGCCCCAGTTGCCTGAACGGCCTCGTCTCCCTGGGGGCCACCCTGGACCGCATCCTCAAAGGGGAGGGCGCCAGCCTGGATATCCACACCCTGTGGGGCAAAGCCGATATCATCCGGGCCGGCTCCCGGTGCGGATTGGGGCAGACAGCCCCCAACCCCGTGACCAGTTCCCTCAGATTCTTCCCGGTTTCCTATCTCCATTACCTTTTGGATAACCCCCGGATCGATGCCCCGGAGCTTTTCCTCAGCCTGGAGGCCTTACATCTCCTTACCCGGGGGGAGACCGCGCTCTCCACCGCCGCGCCTGGGCGCGTCTCCTTCTACCTGAAAAAGGGTTTGATCCGGTTCATCTTTGAGGAATTGACCAAACTGGACCGCTTTCGGCCGGGGACGGACAACCGCCCGGGCCGTTTCTTGAAATTGCTCAACCTTACCCCGAACCAGGTGGGTTGGCGGGGCGTGCAGATGGAATATTCCCGGGAAACCATGGCCCAACATCCTTACCTCATGGTGGGGGCCTCAGGGGCAGGGGCAAAGGCGGAGTCCCGGGCTTAAGACCCTGGTATTCCCAATTGGTCCCTTGGCCCCGAAATTGCCGGCTGGTTGAAACTCCGGGAATGAGGCGGCCCGCATCTTGGGCGGTAAGTCCGGGGAGGGCCAGGGGCCGCCAGGAGGCTTGCCAATTTCAGGAGTTGGCCCGACGCCAGAACGCCCTGCCAAACTGGGTGGAACTCTCCCCAGCTGCCGCCCCTCCCGGCTTTTCTGCGACCGGATGTGCAAAATGCGGGCGACGCCGCCCGCAGACCAGGGGGCCTCCTCTGGAGACTGGCGCTGCCATAATTATAGCATTTGCCAAAAGTTCTTTCCTCTTATCCCCTCTCCCCCCAGCGGGGGGAGAGGGTTAGGGTTAGGGGGGGCGGAAAAAACTTTTGGCAACCAGTATATGAGGTACAGAGGTGTCTTAATTTCAGGACTGTCTCTCCGGCAAATCCTTTCCAGAAAAGACTGGCCCTGCCTGGCAGACATCGAAATTTACCGCGGCTCCCAAAACTTCCCATCTCCCAACCATATCAACGCCTCTTTGGTTCCCCTTGCTCCTCAAATAAGCAGCTTTTCCAGCTCTTCAAGATTGAATGAGGTCTCGTGGGCCTGTGACATCCAGCGGGCACAGCGATTGGTATTCAAGGGGATGCCCACGGGGGCAATGCCGGTGCGGATGCACAGCCTCATGCCCCTGGCCAGCTCCGGGATGCAGGCGATGCCCAGGGCGCCGATGCTGGGATGTTCTCGTTTTAGCTTTTTAAAGAGCCCCTCTTGCTCGATTTCTATAGAAATATAGGGGTCGATGCCGTATTTCTGCAGCAGCACACTCCCCAGGCGAATGAAGCAGTCCTCGGTGCACCCCTGGCACACCGCCTCGATATCCCCCTTTTCGGAGCGGCACTCCGGCCTATAGTCACGCAGGCAATGGGCGATGAGCGCGAATTTGTAGGCCGCGCGTTGGAACTCTTCTTTATATATTCGGTTCACTAATTCGATCTCCAGCATGTACAGGTGGTACTGCTCCTCGGTGGTGGTCAGGGTGCTATCCGCCCTTTTGGCCAGGGGCAAGCTCTGTAAGTGTTCCCCAACCTTCCGGGTATAGGTGGACAATGATTCTCTCAACGTCCTCTGAATAAATCGGAGCGTCTGCCGTTCGGCCTTCGTGGTTTTCAAGCCCCGCAGCCAGTTCTTTTTTTCTGCCTCTTGTATCAGGTCCAAAAGTCTTTTCTCGCCGGGGCAGCGCTGGAGAAATATATCTGCCAGGCGCTTGATGGTGGCGTAATAACGTTCAGGATCATCGCCCTCAGCAAACAGGGAGTAAGTCTTTCCTGGGACGCTCGTATATGGCCTCTCCTGATTTGGCAATGCCGTGGAAGCTCCCCACAAGTTTAGATATTCCAATGATATCATATCATTTAGCCGCGGCGACGATAATTGCCGGCTCCGGACGGATAGCAACCCAAGACCTCTTAAGCCTCAGGCTTTTCTTTCCCAGGCCCGATGGGTCATAATTCCACCACTGCCCGGGGATTATTGGGGGTTGACGCCTCAGCCCCCGCCAAACATCTCCTGGTTCTTTCTTTATGTAAAAAATATCAGGCCACATTGTTTCAATTTTTAAAGACCTTATGTTAATCTGAGGCAGTTTGGATAACCCCTTGAAAAATTGGAGAAGAATGATGTCTACTGCCTCAGGGAAGGAATTCCTGCGCCCCGTGCGGCCTCTCCTCCTGGCTTGCCTGGCCCTTTTGCTGCTCCTCGCCCAAGGGTGCATGGCCCTAAAGGTGCGCCAGGCGTTGCCGGAGAACCTGCTGGACCAGGCCCAGGTGGCCGATTTGCCCGGCATTCGGGCCTGGGGCGACGTTGCCAGCAAGAGCCTGCAGCAGAGCGCCATCGAGTCCATCCGCCAGGAGATGGCCGCCAATCACGGCAAGCTCGAACCTGAAGCCAATTTCCTGGCCCTGTCCGGCGGCGGCGGCGACGGAGCCTTCGGCGCCGGCATCCTCTGCGGCTGGACCGAGGCCGGCAACCGGCCCCGTTTCAAGCTGGTGACCGGCATCAGCACCGGGGCCCTCATTGCGCCCTTCGCCTTCCTGGGGCCGAAATATGACGCCAGGCTGAAAGAGGCCTACACCACCATTTCCGACAAGGATATCTATACGGTTCCCAGCGTGGTGAAGCTGGTAATTAATCTGGGCAGGATTGAAGCGGCGGCCAGCACCAAGCCGTTGGCCGAACTGCTAGAGCGGCTCATCGATGACCAAATGATTCAAGAAATCGCGGTCGAACACCGCAAGGGCAGGCGCCTGCTGGTGGGCACCACCCAGCTCGATGCCCAGCGCCAGGTGATCTGGAACATGGGCGCCATCGCCGCCAGCGGCCACCCTGATGCCCCCAAGCTCTTCCGCCAGATTCTCCGGGCCTCGGCCTCCATCCCGGTGGCCTTCAACCCGGTTTATATCAAAGTGCGGGCCGGCGGCCGGGAATACGACGAAATGCACGTGGATGGGGGAGTGCGGGCGGAGGTGATGCTCTATGAGACTGCCCTCGATCTCTTTACCGCCAGGAAGAAGGTTTTGCAGGCGGAGCATGTTCACGACCGCCCCCGCAAGCTGTACATCATCCGCAATGCCCAAGTTTCCCCCGAATTTAAAACTATTAAACCCCATATAGCGGACATCGGCACCCGGGCCATCGGCAGCCTCACCAAATACCAGGGGGTGGGGGATTTGTACCGTATCTACGTACTGGCCCAGCGGGACGGGATTGACTATAACCTGGCCTACATCCCCGTGGATTTTCACCCCCAGCGGACCTCGGAATTTGACACCAAGTACATGAACGAGGAGTTTAACCTGGCCTTCAACCTGGCGCGCTCCGGCTATAAGTGGAGCAAGTACCCGCCGGGCTTCAGTCCTTCTCCCTAGTAGCCCTGACCGCGTCGACCGGGAGATAAAACATGGGCAACCCGTCTGCTCTCGCTTCCTTCGAACAGTTGGTGTCCCACGTCCGGGAATATTTTTTTCATCAGTTTCTCTCCTGGGCCACCCCGTCCCAGATTGTGGTCATTGGCTGCGCCCTGCTGCTGGCCCGCCAATTAAGCGGGGCCATGCGCGCCTGGCTGACCCGCCAGCAGGTGCAACACGCCGCGCATCCGGAAGCCTTGGCCGACCTGGCCATACTCCAGAATTTCGTCAAGGTTATTGACGCCTTCAGCGCCTTTATCCTGGTGGGGATGGCCTATGGTATCGCGGGCCATTTCCACTGGCCCCGGAATGAACTCTTCGCCGCGGGCAATATTTTGGTTGCCCTGACTCTGGTGCGATTGTTCACCGATGAGATGAAAAACCGCTTTTGGGCCAAAGTCCTGGCCATCGCTATTTGGGCTTATGCCCTACTCCTGGCCTCTTTCGGGCTGTTGCAGCTCACCGAGTTCTGGTTCCGTTTGTTGCAGAACATTAATTTTCAGATCGGGCAGGTGCGCATTTCCCTCTTATATATGCAGCGGGCCTTTTTCCTGTTGTTGGCTCTCTATTGGATGTCGAAAAATCTGCGGGTACTCTCACATTTCTGGCTGCTAGCCAAATCGGGGTTGTCTTCTGCGACCCAAATCCTGTTGTACCGGCTCGGCGGCATTTTTCTCTTTTGCGCCTGTGTGGTCATCGTCTTACATTACCTGGGGCTCGATCTCACCATCTTCGCCCTGTTCAGCGGCGCCCTGGGGTTGGGTCTCGGTTTCGGCCTGCAAAAAATCTTTGCCAACCTGGTGAGCGGCTTCATCCTCCTGGCGGACAAGTCCGTCAAGCCCGGCGATGTGATCCAGTTAAAGGACACTTACGGCTGGATTAATTTCTTGGGAAGCCGCTATTGCTCCGTGGTCACCCGGGACGGCATCGAGCATCTCATCCCCAACGAAAACCTGATCACCGGCGAGGTGATCAACTGGTCATACAGTCAAAACCTGGTCCGTATAAGGGTGCCCGTGGGCGTCGCCTACGGCGCCGACTTGGAGAAAGCCAGGGAATTGGTATTGGCGGCCGCCGGGGATACGCCCCGGGTCCTCAAAGACCCCAAGCCTGCCTGCCTCTTAACCGGCTTTGGAGATAGCGCCGTCAACCTGGAGGCCCGGGTGTGGCTCAACGACCCCCAAAACGGCATCGGCTCGGTCAAGAGCGACCTCTTCTGGGGCATCTGGCGCCGGTTTAAGGAACAGGGTATAGAAATACCCTTCCCCCAGCGGGACCTGCATCTCAAATCCCTCCACCCAGGAGGGGTGTGGACGGGGCCAGAGAAAGGACCTTAAGGAGTTATCAGACTGCAATTCTACTACTCCTTGGAATATTGGAATCACGGACCTCAAGCTGGATGTCTGATGGGAGGATCAGGAGTTTAAGGCTGCAGCAAGAGAATTTCGGACCCGGCGAGGGCCGCCCGGGTAATTATTCAGGTGAAAGGGAGTAAGGGCATGTTCAAAGAAGAACGCAGCGAAACCCATTTTGAGTGGAGTATGCTGGGGGATATCGAAGAAGGTCGTCCGAATCTCGGCCCCATGGTGCACGTGGCCGTGTATCGTCTGATGCAATTCACCCTGCGTGACGTCCTCATCCGGGATTTCGGGGTCGAAAATGCTGACCGCATCTTTTTTGAGGCCGGCAAGAAAGCAGGGGAAGAGTACTGCAACAATCTGCTTACCGAAAAGGATGATTTGACCAGCTTTTTTGCCGATATCCAGCGCACCATGAAGGAGCTGGGCATCGGCATCTTCCGGGTCGAATCCGCGGATTACGAAAAGGGCTCTTTCGTGGTGACGGTGGCGGAAGATCTTGATTGTTCGGGCATCCCCGTTTGCGCGGAGGAAGTGTGCATCTATGATGAAGGGTTTATTGCCGGCCTGCTGCTCGCCTACACCGGCAAAGACTTTGCGGTCAAAGAGGTGGATTGCTGGGGCTCCGGGGGGCGGGTCTGCCGCTTCACCGTAGTCCCACAATAAGGTTGAGAGATGATCTCGGTTGAAGAAGAACTAATTGACCGCATCACCGCCGCGTTTCATTACCTCCGCACCGGTAAAGTGCCCGCGCCCCTGGCCATTCCGGAGGAGCTCCCGGACAACGAGGTCCGCCAGCTCATTACCTATGTGAACCGCTTCCTCATCGAATTCGCCAACTTCGCCAAGACCATGGAGCAGATTGCCCAGGGTGAGCTGAATACCGGCACTTTACTAGGCCGCATGGCCGTAGTCCATTCCTTTAAGGCCCTCCAATCCAACCTGCGGCACCTCACCTGGAAGACCCAGCAAGTCGCGGCCGGGGACCTGGAGCAGCAAGTCGATTTCATGGGAGATTTTTCCACTGCCTTCAACAGCATGACCCGGCAACTCAAGGAGTCCCGGGAGCAACTCGTTGATCTCAATAAGCAGCTGGAGCGCCGTAATAGGTTTATCAGGGAAACCTTCGGCCGTTACACCAGCGAGGACATCGTGGGGGTGCTTCTGGATATGCCGGAAGGCCTCAAACTGGGTGGGGAGAAAAGGGAGGTGACCCTGCTGTGGTCGGACTTGCGCGGTTTTACCGCCCTCTCCGAACGCCTTGAGCCCACCACCGTGGTGGCTTTGTTGAACCATTACCTTTCGGTGATGATCGAGATCATTCAACGGCACGGGGGCACCATCGACGATATCATCGGCGATGCCATCCTGGTGCTCTTTGGCGCGCCCTTGCCCCTGGCAGATGCGGCCCCCCGGGCCGTGGGCTGCGCCTTGGAAATGCAAAAGACCATGGGGGAAGTAAATGCCCATAACTTCCGGAATGGCTGGCCCGAAATCGAAATGGGGATCGCCTTGCACACCGGAGAGGTGGTGTTGGGCAACATCGGCTCCACCAAGCGATCCAAATACAGTGTCATCGGGCAAACGGTCAACTTGACCTCCCGTATAGAAAGCTACACGGTGGGAGGCCAGGTCCTGGTCTCCCCCACCTTGATCAGCGCGGCCAACCCCGGTCTTATCCTGGGGGACGAAGTCAAGGTGCACGCCAAGGGCATGCGCAGGGCCATCAAATGTCAGGAGTTGCTGGGGCACCATGACTTCCCCGAGTTAATCCTGGAGAAGGAGGAAACGGTCTTAACCGCCCTGGCCCACCCTTTGCCTTGTCACTACTTGGTGCTCGCCGGCAAACAGCTCCAGGGGCCAATGCTGCCCGCGGCTTTGGTCAGCCTCTCCCCGCGGCGGGGAATAGTGGAGGCAGGTGGCCGGTTGCCGCCCCGTAGCAATATAATGCTGCGCTTGGCGGGGGAAGGCGGCGGGAAAGAGGCAGCCGATTTTTACGCCACGGTGATCCAGCCCCTTGAGGAGTCAAGCTGGCGTTATCTGATCCATTTCACCTCCATCCCCCCGGCGGTGCGGGAGCGTTTGCAGCTCCTGGCGGAAAGCGCCAAGGGTCCTTGAACCATGGAAGGTCAAGAGGCCCAGAAACAGAGAGACAGGGAAAAGGAAATAAAACCCCGTGCCTGCTCAAAAGGCCAGGACACGATATCTGTTATATGTCCATTATTTCATCAGCAAAATTAGGTTAGTATTCCATCTGCTTGGATTGAATTTTTTTTAAAAGATACTCCCTCCCCTTTCTGTCCCCCCCATGAGGCAGGAGAAAATAAACCTGGACTTGGAGCCGGCTTTTGCATTAGAAATCCAGAAAAGAGTTTTCTGTCCGGTCCGGGAACTTTTCTGCCCCGGATCGGTTGATAGAGGGTCTGCATGATCGGCTTTTTGGAAGGGGAACTCCTGGACAAGACCCCGGGCCAGGTCCTGGTCAAGGTGGGGGGCGTGGGCTACCGGGTGCTCATTCCCCTGTCCACCTTCTACGCCCTGCCCGAGCCCCCGGCCGCGGTCCGCCTGCAGATCCACACCCGCATCCAGGACGACGCGCTGCACCTTTACGGCTTTTACACCCCGGAAGAAAAAGACCTCTTCCTCAAGCTCCTGAACATCCCCCGCATCGGCCCGGGCCTGGCCCTGAAGATCCTGAGCGGCATCTCCCCCCAGGAGTTCGAGGAAGCCATGTCCTTGAGCGATTCCCGGCGCCTGGCCAATATCCCCGGCATCGGCAAAAAGAGCGCGGACCGCATCCTCCTGGAGTTGAAAGGCAAGGTGATCATCGCGCCCCGGCCCCGGCCCGGAGTGGCCGGGGACCGCCCCTACCAGGACGCCCTCTCCGCGCTCCTGAACCTGGGCTACCCCAAGAACGTGGCGGAAAAGGCCCTGGACCAGGCCCGCTCCCAGGGCGCGGCCTCCCTGGAAGACCTCCTGCGCCAGAGCCTCAAATGGCTGGCGAGATGAAAAGTAGTCAGTGATCAGTGGCCAGTGGCCAGTGGCCAGTTGTCAGTTGTCAATGGCCCATATCTCCTTCCCCAAACCCTTACTTTCAACTCTTTAATGTGGGAGGATTTTATGCGAATCGAAATAAAATATGGCTCTAGTCTTGGGAACCATCCAATTGATCTAAGCATGAATGAACTCAACAACCTTCGAAATTCAAATGAACTTCTGGTAAGACAAGATCATCCAGCTATAAAAATCCTAACGATTACGGGAACCGTAGATGAATTGGAACTCTTGGCAGCCGCACTGCTGAATAGAGCCATAGAGATTCGGCACTCAAGAGCTTAGCCCTCCTATAGAACCAATTTGATACCTCTGCGAAAGTATTGGATTGTCATTCTGAACGGAGCGAAAGCGGAGTGAAGAATCTCGTCTTTTTGCGTCCAGGATTTCCAATGTGGGTGGGAACCTTTGGTGCGACTTGCAAAATCTATGCTGCAAAAAACGAGATTCTTCGGTCGCTCCGCTCCCTCAGAATGACAGGTGGGTGGATTTTCGCGGAGGTTTCATTTTATCATAGATAGAACGACTGTATCTTGTCATTTTATAAGGGTTTTCATAATGGATAACTGGGCCAAAATATTTTTTGCTGATAGCCGCTCCATGGCGGAGTTGGAGGACGGAAGCGTCGATCTAGTGGTCACCTCCCCCCCTTACTGGCATATCAAGGACTACGGCGTCCCCGGGCAGATCGGCTTCGGCCAGAGCCTGCACGAGTATCTGCGGGACCTGTACCATACCTGGCGGGAATGCTTCCGGGTTTTAAGGGAGGGCAGCCGCCTCTGTATCAATATCGGCGATCAGTTTGCCCGCTCCAGCATTTATGGCCGTTACAAAATAATTCCCTTGCATGCTGAATTTATCAGCCAGTGCGAGCAGATCGGCTTCGACTTCCTGGGGGCCATCATCTGGCAGAAGAAGACCACCATGAACACCAGCGGCGGGGCCAATGTCATGGGTTCCTACCCCTATCCCCCCAACGGCCTGGTGGAGATCGACTACGAATTCATTCTGATTTTCAAAAAACCCGGCAAGGCTAAAGCCGTTTCTAGAGAAATTAAAGAACTTTCTAAATTAACTAAAGAGGAGTGGAAGGAATACTTCTCCGGCCACTGGCGCTTAGGAGGCGCCAGGCAATGG
This sequence comes from Syntrophobacterales bacterium, assembly GCA_020060385.1. Lineage (GTDB taxonomy): Bacteria > Desulfobacterota > Desulfobaccia > Desulfobaccales > 0-14-0-80-60-11 > SURF-52. The sequence goes on from JAGVAH010000157.1 coordinate 42,025, forward strand.
GGCCACGAAGCCATGTTCCCCGAGGAACTGCCCCGCCGTCTCATCCGCATGTTCACTTTTCAAGGCGACGCGGTCCTGGACCCCTTCCTGGGGAGCGGCACCACCCTCAGGGTGGCCCTGGAGCTGGGGCGCAATGGCTGGGGCTATGAAATCAACGAAAGTTTTTTACCAATGATGGAAGATAAATTGGGCCTGAAAGGGAAATTACCTCTTTATGGAAATATCCAGATAATCAAACGGGATAAAGAAATTGCCAAACTCCCGGAGATTGGCTATATTCCCAGCATCCAGGATGCTAGGCCCCAGGCGGACCACGGGGAGTTTGATTTTAGGAAGAATGATCTCCCCAAAGTCGCCCGGATTGTGGATGAGAGGACCTTGAGATTGAGCACCGGCCAGGAGGTAAGTTTCCTGGGCCTCCGTATCACTGACCGGAACGGGGCCCGGGAGTATCTGCAGCGCCAGGTCTTGGGGAAGAAGATAATCCTGGGTTATGACGCCGGGGTGGATGCCGCCGGGGCCGGAACCGAGAAGAAGATCGAGGCCTATGTCTATCTGGCCAATAAGCTGTTTATTAACGGGTATTTGATCAAATCGGGATTAGCGGTCCCAGATATGGAGATAGAGCATAGATTGAAGCATAAATTCGGCAAATGGGCCGGACCAGGGGATTGATTTAACCCTGATATTCTGTCAAAACAACCGGTAGATGGGCTCGTGGATTTCTTTAGATGAAAGAATGATCGACCCAAGGGGTATCCTCCATGAAGAACCTGCAGCACCAAGACATCCGCCACCTCACTGTAATCCATTGGCTCCTGCCCACTGCCGCCCTCTACGCGAAAATCGCCCCCCGGGGTGTGACATCCCAAAAACCTGGTTATTGATGGCGCTGGTTTCCCTTGCCAGCGTCTTAAACTTGCTTAAATTATGTTTGGGTGTCAGCCCAAATTCCCCTTATGCAGATTTTGTCTTAGATTGACCGTGGTTATGGGAGGTTGTCCATGCAAGGTATGGAAATAAGTGGCGCCAAGACCAACAACAGTGCCCTCCTCAGCTGGATCAATACGGTAGCTGACCTTACTAAACCGGAGCAGGTGTATCTCTGTGACGGTTCCCAGGAAGAATATAACCACCTCTGCGATTTAATGGTGGAAAGTGGCACCTTTATTCGCCTCAATCCGGAAAAACGCCCCAACAGTTTTCTCAGCCGCTCCGACCCCAGGGACGTGGCCCGCACGGAAAGCCGCACCTTTATTTGCTGCCTCAATAAAGCTGACGCGGGGCCCACGAACAATTGGATGAACCCCGTGGACATGAAAGAAATATTGACAGGCCTCTTTGACGGTTGCATGCGCGGGCGCACCATGTACGTCATTCCTTTCAGCATGGGGCCTTTGGGTTCCCACATTGCCCATATCGGCATAGAGATCACGGACTCTCCCTATGTGGTGGTGAATATGCGCATCATGACTCGCATGGGGCAGAGGGTGCTGGACGTTCTGGGGGACGAGGGCGTCTTTGTCAAATGTCTGCATTCAGTGGGCGCCCCCTTGGCGCCGGGCCAGAAAGATGTCCCCTGGCCGTGTAATCCGGATAATCTCTATATCACCCACTTTCCGGAAGAGCGGGCCGTTTATTCCTTTGGCAGCGGTTATGGGGGCAATGCCCTGTTGAGCAAGAAATGTTTTGCCCTGCGGATTGCTTCGGTCATGGCCGAGGATGAAGGCTGGCTGGCGGAGCATATGTTGATTTTGGGAGTGGAAGACCCCGAAGGCCAAAGAACTTACGTGGCCGGGGCCTTCCCCAGCGCCTGCGGCAAAACCAATTTTGCCATGCTGGTTCCACCCAAGGGATTTGAGGGTTGGAAGGTCTTCACGGTGGGTGACGACATCGCCTGGATCAAACCCGATCCGGATGGAACGCTCAGGGCCATCAATCCTGAGGCCGGTTTTTTCGGGGTGGCTCCGGGCACTTCCATGAAATCCAACCCCAATGCCATGCTGACCCTCACCAGGAACTGCATTTTTACCAATGTGGCCCTCACGGATGACGGTGATGTGTGGTGGGAGGGGATGACCGACGACCCCCCGCCCCATTTGCTTGACTGGAAGGGACTGGATTGGACTCCGGATTGCGGCCGCCTGGCCGCGCACCCCAATGCCCGGTTTACGGCGCCCATCCAACAGTGTCCCACCTTCGATCCGGAATGGGATAATCCTGCGGGCGTTCCCATCAACGCCTTTATCTTCGGGGCCCGGATGAGCAGACATGTGCCCCTGGTCTTTCAAGGCTTTAACTGGTCCCACGGCGTATATATCGCCGCCACCATGGCTTCCGAAGCTACGGCCGCGGCGGAAGAAGGGCTGACCATGCGGCGGGACCCCATGGCCATGCTGCCTTTTTGCGGCTACAACATGGCCGACTACTGGAGCCACTGGTTAAATGTGGGGCGGCATTTGGCCAATCCCCCGCGTATTTTCCGGGTGAATTGGTTCAGAAAGGATGAGAACGGCAAGTTCATGTGGCCCGGGTTCGGGGAAAACATGCGGGTGCTCAAATGGGTGGTTGACCGGGTGCGGGGCCGGGGTTACGGGGTGGAAAGCCCCATGGGCTTCATGCCCCGGCATCAGGATATCCACTGGGACGGGTTGGAATACGATCCGGAAAAATTCTATGAACTCATGTCGGTGGATCGGGCCGAGGCAGCCAAAGAGGCCAGGTCCCATGAGGAGCTGTTCGACAATTTCTTTGATCGCCTGCCCAAGGAATTTATTTACCTCCGGGAACTGTTTAAATCCCAGGTATGGCGCTCCCCCAAGAGGTGGGAATTAGCCCGGGCCATCTTTTAGAAGGGAATCGCGGCACTGCAGGAAAAAACCTCACGCCAAGACGCCAGGGCGCAAAGAAAGAACGCAAGCAATATCTTAGGGGCAGGGCAGGAGCCATGCCCCTAAAAATTTTTCTTGCGCCTTGGCACTTTGGTGTGGGTCCACAACCCTTCCTTTAAAGTTTTCCGCCTGCCCTCCCGAAGTAATCATTGTATCCAACCCTTTTAATTGACTCATTTAATAAGAGTTTGGTGTCGCGGCTCGGGCTCCGGGACGAAGGAGCCATGACTACACGGGGGGGAGGGATTTGTGGCGGCTATTTTCCGCGGCCTCAAGGGCAGGTGGTATCTACCGCTGGCACTGGGCATCGTGGCCCTGGTGTGCAGCTATTATCTGCAAGATACGACTAATCAGTCGAGCTATGTCAATCTTATTCGGAACTTCATTGCCCCTTCCCACTCTTCCTCCCGGGCTTATGTGCAGGTGGTGGAGATTTCTCACCGCGCCGAAAAAAGGGGAGGGGACTGGTATGCCACCATTTACGTAACTATTGAAAATATTAGCAATAAGATCATTACCGAACTAAATGGTACCCTTAAATATACAGCAGGCAGACCGCAAACGGCAACTCTTCAATATAAAGGAAAAATTCCTCCTCGAAGCCAAGAGAAAATCTCAGTCTATGTCCAAATTCCCCGCAGAGGGGGATTGTTCGGCAGATTCAAGGTGAATTTTTCCAAAGTCGAGGTCCAATAGCTGGAAGCTTGGAGGCCACAGGATGTGGTTGCCCCAAGAGCAGGTTTTGTCCCTTGGTCCTTTTGCTCCTTTCCGTAAAAAAAATCCTAGATCTTCAATCCCGGAATCCGGTCCCACCCCGCCAGATGCAGGGCGACAAAACCGGCCAGGCAAGCTGCGGCCACCGCCAGGGCCAGCCAGTCCCTTGGAGCCATGCGGATTTGCAGGAGGTAGGTGCGCTGCCCGCTCCTCTGGAAGCCCCGGGTCTCCAGGGCCCAGGCCATGGTCTGGCTGCGGCGCAGGGTGAGGAGAAAAATGGGGGCCAGCAGGGGAAGATGGCGTTGCAGGCGGGTTAAGGGGCCCCCCTCCTCCCAAACCAGGCCCCGGGCCTCCTGGGCCTCCTTCACCCGCTGGGCGGTGACAAAGACCTCCGGCACCCACCGCAGGGCCAAAGCAAAGGCAAACGCGCCCGCGTAAGGGAGCCGCAGTTTCACCAGGCCCAGAAAGAGTTCTTCCACCGGGGTGGTGGCCAGGAGCACCATCCCGGCCACCATCATGGTCCCCAATTTTAAGAAGGTGGCCAGGCCAAAGGCCAGGGATTCCCGGCTCACCCGCCAGAAAAGGAGGGTGGGCCCCTGGGCCAGCACCGACCAGACCACGATACTGAACAGGGCCAGGACCAAAAGCAGCCAGCGGAGGCGGTGGAGTTCTCCCCAGGCCCGGGCCAGGGCCAGCTGGCCCAGGACCAGCAACGCCGCCAGGCCCGCCACCAGGGGGCGCTGGGGCAGCAACACCGCCAGGAAGCTGGCCAACAGCAGAGCGATCTTGACTCGCGGGTCCAGGCGCTCTATCAAGGTGGGGTCCGGCGGTGCGGCTGGGGGATTATTTTCTTGCATCTGGGATGAACATTGCCGATACTTTTTGGTTATACCTCTAAGGCAAAATCATTACCAACGAAGGATGAGCCCCAATGTTTAAATCCGTGGTTCTGGCCCTGATTACGCTGGACGTTTTTCTCAATGTGGCTGGCCAGTTATCCCTCAAATACGGCATGTCCCAAATCGGCAATTTCTCTTTGTCACTGAGCACCCTGCCCCCCGTCTTTTTGAAGGCGGCCACCAACCTGAACGTCCTTCTGGGCCTGGTCTGCTACGGCCTGGGCTTCCTGGTGTGGCTCATCGTTCTGGCCAAGGCGGAAGTGAGCTATGCCTATCCTTTGATCAGCCTGGGTTATGTCTTCACCGCCATCCTGGCCCGCATCATGTTCGGGGAGGCGGTCTCCTTCACCCGCATGGCGGGCATCCTGGTCACCTGCCTGGGGGTCTTCCTCATCGCCCGGAGTTGAGCCGTATAGTTCCCCAAAGCCCGTCTCTTCTCAATTTGTCGCAGCCAATGTGGCTTTCCTTAATGCCCGGGATCTGCAAACCTAGAATTTGATCCCCCCCTTTTTTAAAGGGGGGAAGGGGAGATTATATAGGCCCTTGATAATCCCCCTAAGGCCATTTTGCAATCAAAAGACATTGAACTGTAGGGGCGAATCTTGTATTTGCCCTGTGCGGGCGGGCGAACACCAGGTTAGCCCCTACAAGAAAATTGCCGTTAGATTGCGACTTGGTATAAATCCCCCTTTAGAAAAGGGGGACTGAAAGTATCCGGTATTGCAGAGTGGCTGATTTTATCTCGTCCTGTTCAGTGAATATGACCCTAATCCTCCGGGATGATCCAGAGAATATGCTCCTTGTTGACGATGAATACCTGTTCGGTTTTTCCTGCCAGAGCCACTTCGAATAGCACCAGGAAAGGGTCCTTGTCCTTGGTGAAGAGATCGCTGACCCGGTTCAGCTCCATCTCTTCATGATAGAGATTGACCTGCCCTTTGAGCACCGAGCCGTCAGTCAGTTTCAGGGTCACCGGGCGGGGCGCCCGTCTCCGGGAAATAATCTTCACATCCATGGGCTTTTCCTCCTCCGTGACGGGCCGGCCCGGTTTGAAGCCAGGGCCGTTGGTTTTCAGGGTGCAGGGCCGGGTTTGTTAATCTCCGGAATCACTTGTGCAAACTGCGGGCCAATTCCCGGGCCCGGGCCAGGGTCTCCTCCAGGTCAAAGGTGAGGAGGCGCCGGTCCTGGACCACCACCTGGCCGTGCACCAGCACGGTCTGCACGTCCGCTCCCGTGGCCGCGTAGACCAGGTGGGAATAGGGATCGTATATAGGTGTCAGGTGGGGCTGGTCCAAATCGATGACCACCAGGTCCCCTTTCCGGCCGGGGGTGAGCGCGCCCACCTCCTTTTCCAACCCCAAAACCCGGGCGCTGCCCCGGGTGGCCAGTTCCAGGGCCTCTGGCGCGGGCAGGGCCGTGGGCTCCAGGCGGTGTACCTTCTGGAGCTTGGCCGCGGTGTCCATTTCCTGGAGCAGGTCCAGGTTGTTGTTGGAGGCGCAGCCGTCGGTGCCCAGGCCCACCGGCACGCCTTTGGCTAGGAGGTCCACCACCGGGGCGATGCCGGAGGCCAGCTTCATGTTGGACTCCGGACAATGGGCCACGCCCGCGCCGCTGGCTGCCAGCAGTTCCAGATCGGCCTCCTTCAGGATCACCCCGTGGTCGGCCACCAGGCGGGGGCTGAGCAGTCCCAGGCGCTGGAGGTGGCCCACCGGCGTGGCCCCGTATTTGGCCTCACAGTCCGCCACTTCCCGGGCGGTTTCGGACAGATGGATGATGAGCCGGGTATGGAGGCGGGAGGCCAGCTCCCCGCATTGCTGCAACAACTCCGGCGAGCAGGTATAGACCGCGTGGGGCTGAATGGCCACCTGCACCCGGGGGTGGTCCTCCCAGGCGCGGAAAAGCTCTTCGCTATATCGCAGGCCGGCCGCGGGCGGACCGTAATTGGGAGAGGGGAAGTCGTAGAGGACCTCCCCCACCACCGCGCGGATGCCGGTTTCCGCCGCGGCCTGGGCCACCTGCCCGGACCAGAGATACATGTCGCAGAAAGTGGTGGTGCCGGAAAGGAGCATCTCCGCCACCGCCAGCTTGGTGCCCCAATAGACGAAGTCCCCGTTCAGATGGCGCTCCGCGGGGAAGATATGGGAGCAGAGCCATTCTTCCAGGGGCAGATCGTCGGCCAACCCCCGGAAGAGGGCCATGGCCGCATGGGTATGGGCGTTGATCAGGCCGGGAATAATGAGGCCCTGGGGATAATCCAGCACCCTGGCCGGGGTGTAGCGCTTCTGCAGTTCCCCGGGAGGGCCCACCGCCACGATTTCTTCCCCCTTAAGGGCCACCCCGCCGGGGGAGAGGATCTCCCTCTCGCCGTTTTGCGTCAGCACCCAGGCGCCGGTGATCAATAAGGAGACAGTCTCTTTCTCGGTAGCCGCCAAATCTCCTCCGCTTCCAAGTTCAAGGTTCAAGGTTTCTTAGCTTTCAGCTATCAGCGGTCAGCTGTCAGCTAAAAAAGAGCTGCCCGTGGCCAATGGTACTTCAGAGTGCATAGTATGCCTGTTGAACTGTATTGTTTACCCCCCCGTTTCTAAAGGGGCAGGGGTGATTTTAATAACCCATTGAAAATCATAGCAAATCCCCTTTATAAAGGCGATTATCCACTTTTTTCCAGTAGGTATCGCCCGGAGAAGGGGATATGGGGCGAAAAGTAGTTGTAATAGGTTATGTGCGTTCATTATACATATATTTTTCGCAAATATGGAAATCGGCAATCAAGTAACGAAATTCACAACAAAAGGTAGTTTGATGAATATTTTGGAAAACATTCTCATATTCAACACGACCGACACAAAGTAAGTCTGGGTTGCCGGAATCCAAAAAATATTGTTGTTCGATTGGACCAACATAAAAAGAGAATAAAAAAGTTTTATCTTTGCCGCTCTCAATAATTTCACCCTCATTAGGGATAACAGATTTAATTCTCCAGTAGTTAGTAAAAAAATCAACAACATTACTAGTAGTATAAATATCAATCTTATAATGAAAACTCTTGATAATAGCAGGTGTTTTCCCGTGATTAACTATTCTGACAATAGCTTTATAATCTCCAGACAATCCTTCTGTCATTATTCTCTTAATTTCGGTAGAACCTTTTTGAAACTTATCAAATTCAACATAAACAAAAATATAAGCCCTATCTTGGTTGCGCATGACATTTGCAGTTTCTCTTGTAGCATAAACAGCTTTTTCGGCGGCATCGGCAGATTTTTGGGCAATAGCAAGAGAAGTTTCCATATGTTTGGACTGTTCTTGCGTAACTTTTAAAAGGCCATCAGTAACCTTAAGGGTTCCTCGTAAAATGCGGACTTGAAGCCATCCGACTATTACCAGACCGAGAGTAAACAAGGCAAGCAAAGCATCGGTAAAGCTAAAATTCCACCAAGAGGCATTCTCTTTTTTGCCACTCTTTTTATGTTCATAATCTTTAACCTCTTTCAATGGTGGGGATGGTGCAGGATTGACAATGATTGGCAGCGTAGTTGGAGAATGATTTTGGGTTTCGGGATTTTTCTTACTTTCGGTAGCCTTGCTGTCCTCTTGTTTGGTGGGGGGATTGTAAATGACTGGTGATTGATCTGCTTCTCCGGTGGCGGTTGGCAGAGAACTAATTATTATAATGGTGAGTATGAAAACCGACTTGATTATCATAACCCCATCGCCGCCCTAAAAATATCCACTTGTGTCAAGAGGTAGATAATCCCCATATATTAAAGGGGGACTCAAAAGAAGAAAAATCCAATTTTTGCCTTTTTTAAAAGCTGAAAGCTGACCGCTGAAAGCTGACAGCTTTTCTAACTGAATTGGCCCCGGAGGTAGGCCTCCTGGAAGCGGGAACCGGTCCCTTTGGGAACTTGCAGGCGGTAGGTGCCCGGAGACAGGGTGGTCCCTTTGATCCAGGGGTTGAGGCGTTTGATGGTCTTATAATAGGTGCCGCAGGCGTCAGCCAGGGCCTTGACCCGCACCTCCTTGGTGACGGTGAAGTCCACGGTATCGTTGTCCAGGGGCGGATAAAGCTGGTCCTGGGGGATGTCAAAGCCATAGCGGCCCGGAGACTCCAGGAGGATCTTGGCGGCGAGGATGCGATGGACGTAACGCTCCGTCTCCTCCGGCAGGGCCAGGTGGTAATAGTCCCTTACCCCCTGGGCGGCCATTTCTCTCTGCACCCGGCCCTCCCCGCAGTTATACGCGGCCAGGGCCAGGGTCCAGTTGTTAAAGAGGCGGTGCAACTGGCTGAGGTAGCGCAGGGCCGCGTCCGTGGCCGCCAGGAAATCCAGGCGCTCGTCCATGGAGTCGTTGGCCTTGAGATGAAAACGCTGGGCCGTGGGGGGGATGAATTGCCAGATGCCCTTGGCCCCCGCGGAAGAACGGGCCCTGGGCCGGAAATCGCTTTCCGCCACGGCCACGTACTTCAGGTCCGGGGGCAGCCGCTGGGCCATGATTTTCCGCTGGATCTCCGGGAAATAGCGGTGGGCCCTTTTCAGCCACATGGTGGTCTGGGCTCGGCTCCAGACGACGATGGTGAATTCACGGTCCAGGTCCTCCCGGACCGCAGGGTCGTTAAGGGGCACGGGTTCGCCGCAGAGGGAAATCTTCTCTGGCACCCGGAAATAGGGCCAGGGGAAGGTCTGGGGGGGCTCCGCGGGGGGCGGGGCCGGGGGCGGAGAGGGGCCTACCCCCAGGGCCAGACTGGCCAAAAGCAGCGCCACAATCACAAACATATAAGTACCCAGACCATATTTTGGTGGTAACCTGGTATGCATTTACTGTAGCGGCTTCCATCTGTCAAGTCCAGGTTGATGTCGCCAGGCTAAGCAGAATGCTGAGGTCTGCCCTGAATCTGCAAAAAAGTCCTTTTTCTGCGAAAACTATGCTAACTTGCGGATAAGGAGAGGATCCGGATTTAAAAACAGAGACCATGGGGCCTTTTCCCCAGACAAAGAGGTATTCAAAATCATTTTTTGGATGTGGTGGCCGAGGCTGCCCCTTAATTTCAGGTTCCAGGCAACAGGCTTCCAGGGACTTTTCTTCAGGAGGAGATGCACATGAACGGCAAGAGATGGGCAATAATCCTGGTTCTGGGCGCAGTTGTTCTGAACCTCGGGGTCCGGCCGGTCTTGGCCCGAAAAACCGTCATTGCCGACCACCTGGCCCCGGCGGCCTATTCCTCTATTCCCGACAAGTACATCCAGCAGGCCATTTCGCGGTTTAACCTCTATTACGGCCACACCTCCCACGGCAGCCAAATCGTCACCGGTCTGGAAATGCTGCAGGATGCCACGCACTTTTTCTACCCCGCGGAAGAAACGGGGCCTGACCTGGGCTACTATCCCGATTGGGTCAACATCACCCGAACGCGCCTCAATCAACCCGGCAACGACATCAATATGGTGATGTGGTCCTGGTGCGGCCAGGTATCAGGGAGCAGCCAGGAAGAGATCGATACCTATCTTCAGGCCATGAATCAGTTGGAACAGGATTTCCCCCAGGTGATCTTCATCTATATGACTGGGCATACCGATGGGTCCGGCATCGACGGCAACCTCAACGTGCGCAATAACCAGATTCGGGATTATTGCCGGAGAAACGGCAAAGTCCTCTTCGACTTTGCCGACATCGAGAGCTGGAATCCGGCCGGCACCCATTTCCCCGATACCAGCGACGACTGCGGCTGGTGCAGCGACTGGTGCACCAGCCATACCTGCCCCGACTGCGGCGACTGCGCCCATTCCCATTGTTTGAACTGCTACCTCAAGGGTAAGGCCTTCTATTGGCTCTTAGCACGATTGGCGGGTTGGAACCCTGGTGGCAAAGGCGCGGTGGCCGCCCCTGTCCTGCTGCTCTCGGATTAAAGTATACAAGGGCGGGAAAGCGCAGCGCATCCCGCCTTTTAGCTGGATATCCTCGATTGCCGAAGGCGGGATGCGTTTCACTTTCCCACCCTACAGCCTTTAAAACTATTGCATTTCAAGGGAAAAATACTTGACATAACCGGGTATTTATGCGAAATAATCTGCTGAATTACCATTCAGAGGATAACGTCTGGCTGGGGAGATTTGAGGAGTAACACGGCAGCAGATCCGTGAACCAATTTTTTATGTAAGACTTAAACGGCATCTCGGAGAGCCCCTTGTGACGCCCGAGGTGCCTTTTTATTTATTGGGGAGTTATTCTCGGGCCTTAGGCCCAGCCATAAACCATGATAATTTCTCAGGCTGGGGTCCCCGTTAATCCGCACAGGCTGGAAAGACTGTGCCACCGCTTTGAACTTTGAACTTTGAACCTTAAACTTTGAACTTTGCAGGGCAGTCGCATGATTAAAATCCATCTGGAGAGCGGACCGACCCGGGAGGAGCCCGAGGGCGTCACCGTGGCCCAGGCCCTTAAGGACCTGGGAGTGGCCACGGACCATCAGGCCGTGGCCGCTGCAGTCGACGGGGAGCTGCTGGACCTGGCCCACTCCCTGGACCGGGACTGCACCCTGGCCCCGGTTTGGCTGGATTCCCCCCAGGGGCTGGAGATCATGCGCCACAGCGCCGCGCACGTGATGGCGGAAGCGGTCCGTTCCCTCTTCCCGGGAGTGAAGGTGGCCATCGGTCCGGCCATTGAAGCGGGTTTTTATTACGATTTTGACGTACCGGAGCCTTTCACCCCGGAAGACCTGGCCAAGATTGAAGAGAAAATGGCCCTGCTGGTGAACCAGGACCTGCCCTTCGAGCGCCGGGAAGTCTCCATGGAGGAAGCCCTGCGCCTTTTTCGGGAGCAGGGAGAGGCCTATAAGGTGGAGATCCTGGAGGAGATTCCCGCCGACCAGGTCAGCCTCTATCGCCAGGGGGATTTCGTGGACCTCTGCCGGGGTCCCCACGTGCCCTCCACCGGTTATATAAAAGCCTTCAAGCTCACCGCCATTTCCGGGGCTTACTGGCGGGGGGACGAACGCCGGCCCATGCTGCAGCGGCTGTACGGCACCGCGTTTCCCACTGCCGAGGAACTTACCAGGCACCTGGAACTCCTGGAGGAGGCCAAGCGCCGGGACCATCGCCGTCTGGGCCGGGAGTTGGGGCTCTTCCTCATCGAAGAGGAAGCCGGGCCGGGTTTGGTGATCTACCTGCCCAAGGGTGCCATGCTCCGGAGCATCATCGAAGATTTCGAGCGCCGGGAGCACTTGAAAAGGGGCTACCAGATGGTCATGGGCCCCCAGATGCTCAAGGCCGACCTCTGGAAACGCTCGGGCCATTGGGACAACTACCGGGACCACATGTACTTCTGCGACGTGGAAGGGCAGGGCTACGGGGTCAAACCCATGAACTGCGTGGCCCACATGCTCATCTACAAATCCCGGGTGCGCTCCTACCGGGAGCTGCCCCTGCGCTTTTTTGAATTGGGCACGGTGCTGCGCCACGAGCGCTCCGGAGTGCTCCACGGCTTGACCCGGGTGCGCCAGTTCACCCAGGACGACGCCCATATCATCTGCACCCCGGAGCAGGTGGAAAGCGAAATCCAGGGAGTGCTGGACTTCGTCTTTGAGGTCATGGGCATATTTGGCTTCCAGTACGAAGTGGAGCTGTCCACCCGGCCGGAGAAGTCCATCGGTTCTGACGCGGAATGGGAGTTGGCCAACAACGCCCTCCATAACGCCCTCAATGCCAAGGGCATACCCTACAGCATCTGCGAAGGGGAAGGCGCGTTCTACGGCCCCAAGATCGACATCAAACTCAAGGACGCGCTGCAGCGCCGCTGGCAGTGCGCCACCATTCAATGCGACTTCACCCTGCCGGAGCGCTTCGACCTCACCTATGTGGCCGCGGACGGGCAGCGCCACCGCCCGGTGATGTTGCACCGGGTGATCCTGGGGTCTTTAGAGCGCTTTATGGGCGTTTTGGTGGAGCACTACGCGGGCGCGTTCCCGGTGTGGCTGGCCCCGGTGCAGGTCATCCTGCTGCCCATCACCGACCGGGTGCATGCTTACGCCCAGGAGGTGGAGGGGCTGATGCGGGCCGGAGGCCTGCGGGTGGAACTGGACAGCCGCCCGGAGACCCTGCGTTATAAAATCCGGGAAGCCCAACTCCAGAAAATCCCCTATATGGTGGTCATCGGCGACCGGGAGGCCGCGAATCGCACTTTGTCGCCCCGGTTGCGGGATGGCACGGAGTGGAAGGATATGACTTTGGAAACCTTTATCGAGCGGGTGCAGGAGGAAGGCCGCATTCCCACTCCTGCCAAATTCCCATAAATTCCAGGAGGTGACGGCCATCCAGAAGCAGCGCGTGAGGATCAACGAGCAGATCAAGGTTCCCGAGGTGCGCCTGATCGCGGCCGATGGGCAGCAGGTCGGCGTCATGCCCACCAAGGAGGCCCTGGCCCGGGCCACGGAGGCCAACCTGGATCTGGTGGAAGTGGCTCCCCAAGCCACCCCCCCGGTCTGCCGCATCATGGATTATGGCAAGTACAAGTACCAGCAGAGCAAAAAACAGCAGGAAGCCAGGCGGCGGCAGACCACCATCCAGGTAAAAGAGATCAAGGTGCGCCCCAAGATCGAAGAACACGATATGGCCTTTAAGATGCGCAACGCCCGGCGCTTTTTGTCCGAAGGGGATAAGGTCAAAATTTCCGTAATCTTCCGGGGCCGGGAGATAGCCCATACCGACCGGGGCTTCCGCTTGCTGGCCCAGATTTCGGAAACCCTGGGGGATATCGCCACGGTGGAGCAGCATCCCAAACTGGAAGGCCGGAACCTGAGTATGATCGTCTCTCCCAAATAAAAGATAGTTTTCTGTTTTCTGTTTCCGGTTTTCTGTTAAAACAATACAGAAACCATCCCCGGCGCGGGATATCGCCGGCTTTTTGATATGAAAAGCAGGCTTTTTCTCTTACAGAAAACAGAAAACTGAAAACTGAAAACAGAGGTTAAAGTATGCCTAAGATGAAAACCCACAAGGGCGCGGCCAAGCGTTTCAGCGCCACCGGCAGCGGCCGTTTGAAACGGAAAAGACCGAATTTGCGCCACATCTTGACCAGCAAGTCCCGGAAGCGCAAACGGCAACTGCGGCAGCCGGATTATTTTGCGGCGGCCGATGAAAAGAACATGAAACAATTGTTACCTTATCTGTGAAATAGGAGCACCCCATGCCTCGTGTGAAAAAAAGTGTGGCCTCCCGGGCCCGGCGCAAGAAATTTTTGAAAATGGCCAGCGGCTACCGCAGTGGCCGCCGCCGTCTCTACCGCTCCGCCCGGGAAGCCGTGGAAAAGGCCTTGACGTTTGCCTACCGGGACCGCAAGGTCCGGAAACGGGAGTTCCGGGCTCTGTGGATCGTCCGCATCAATGCCGCGCTTCGCCCCCTGGACATGTCTTACAGCAAGTTTATGGGAGGTTTGAAAAAGGCCCAGATCAATCTGGACCGCAAGGCCCTGGCGGATTTGGCCCTCTTCGACCCCGCGGGCTTCGCCCGGGTGGCGGAACTCTCCAAGCAGGCCATGTAAGCTGTCAGCTCTCAGCTGTCAGCCTTCAGCTTAAAGAAAAAATCTTGGAGATTTACTAAGGTCCTATGCTTTCTTCTGGTGCCCAAGTGCAGCTTGGGAAACATTGGAGTAAAGCCAAACTTTATTGTTAGTTACAATACATTTCTCACAATTGTTCTCAGCTTTTTCAAAGCTGATAGCTAACCGCTGACAGCTGAAAGCTAACCATGACCTTCAAAGACCGAGAGATCCAGGAACTTCAGGAAGTTGGCCTGAAAGAGATTCGGGCCGCGGCGAACCCGGAGGTATTGGAAGGTCTGCGGGTCAAGTACCTGGGCCGTAAGGGGGCCCTGACCCAGATACTGCGCAGCCTGGGGCAGATGGACCCCCAGGCGCGGCGCCGCCTCGGCCAGGAGGCCAATACCGTCAAGCAAACCCTGGAAGAGGCCCTGGCCCAAGCCTTGGCCGCGATCAAAGAGGCGGCCCGCCGGGCCGCGGGCCCGGTGCTCGACGTCACCCTGCCGGGCCGCCGCCATCCCCGGGGCCGTCTCCACCCCCTCACCCAGGTCAACCGGGAGGTGTGCGACATCTTCCTGCACCTGGGCTTCGAGACCGTGGAAGGCCCGGAGGTGGAGCTGGATTACTACAACTTCGAGGCCCTGAATATCCCCGCGGACCATCCGGCCCGGGACATGCAGGACACCTTTTACTTCAACGACAGGGTGCTGCTCCGCACCCACACCTCCCCCATGCAGATCCGGGTCATGGAAAAGCGGCAGCCGCCGGTCCGGGTCATTGCCCCCGGGCGGGTCTACCGCCGGGACTCCGATCTGACCCACACCCCCATGTTCCACCAGGTGGAGGGCCTGCTGGTGGATAAAGGCGTGACCTTTGCGGATCTCAAGGGCGTGCTCACCGCGTTCCTCCATGAGATGTTCGGCCCGGAGGTGGGGGTGCGCTTCCGCCCCAGCTATTTTCCCTTCACCGAACCCAGCGCGGAAGTGGACATAGAGTGCGTCATCTGCCGGGGGGAAGGCTGCCGGGTCTGCAAGGTAACCGGCTGGCTGGAAGTCCTGGGCTCCGGCATGGTGCATCCCGCGGTCTTCGAGGCCGTGGGCTACGACCCGGAAGTCTACAACGGCTTTGCCTTCGGCCTGGGCATTGAGCGCATCGCCATGCTCAAGTACGGCATCGACGACATCCGCCTCTTCTTCGAAAACGACCTGCGGTTCTTAAGACAATTCTAAGATCAGCCCTGTCCTGAAAAGTTCAAAGTTCAAGGTTCAAGGTTCCAAGTTAAGAGCTTTGCGAACGTCCTGATAATTTGTCATTCTGAGGGAGCGGAGCGACCGAAGAATCTCAG
This sequence comes from Syntrophobacterales bacterium, assembly GCA_020060385.1. Lineage (GTDB taxonomy): Bacteria > Desulfobacterota > Desulfobaccia > Desulfobaccales > 0-14-0-80-60-11 > SURF-52. The sequence goes on from JAGVAH010000157.1 coordinate 57,402, forward strand.
AGATACCAAGGAAATACGAGATTCTTCACTCCGCTGCGCTCCGTTCAGAATGACAGAGGAGACACTTTTGCAGAGGTCTAGAAATTGTATAAGAGATAAGGCCGCGGCCATGGGCAGCCTCGGCGGTAGGGGGCTGGTTTTAAGAGAAATGATTGGTATTAGGTAAGCCGGATTTGTTATCTTCTCAGGGAGGCATTTACCGATGAGAAAGAGGAAGCCATGCGCATCGCCATTTTAACCAATGAATATCCGCCCCACATCTATGGGGGCGCGGGAGTGCACGTAAATTACCTCACCAAAGAATTGGCGGCCCTGGATGGGGGCCGGCACCAGATCGAGGTGCTCTGTTTCGGGGAGCAGCAGGAGACGGAGGCCAATATCAGGGTCCAGGGCCTCCGGGTGGACTTCCCTTTTCCCTCTCAGGGGCCGCAATCCAAAAAACTCCTGGATACCATCTTCCGGAACGTCCTGATGACCGGGACCCTGAAGGATGCTGACCTCATTCACTGCCACACCTGGTACACCCACCTGGCCGGTTGCCTCCTGAAGCAGCTCTTGGGCAAGCCCCTGGTCCTCACCACCCATTCCCTGGAGCCACACCGCCCCTGGAAAGAGGAACAACTGGGCTCCGGCTACCACGTCAGCACCTGGATGGAAAAGACCGCGTACGAAAACGCGGACGGGGTCATCGCCGTGTCCCGGTCCATGGAAAAGGACGTCCAGGAACTCTACCGCGTCCCCCCGGACAAGATCCGCATCATTTACAACGGCATCGACGTGGAGCAGTATCAACCGACTTTCCGCCCCGAAGTCTTAAGGGGATACGGCATCGACCCGGAGCGGCCCTACATCCTCTTTGTGGGCCGCATCACCCACCAGAAGGGGATCATGCATCTCCTCAGGGCCGCGGAGTATCTCCGGGACGGCGTCCAGGTGGTGCTCTGCGCCACCGACCCGGATACCGAGGAACTGGGCCTGGAGGTGGACCGGCACATCGACGAACTCCAGGCCCAAAACGGCCGGGAGATCATCCATGTCTCCAGTTTTGTGCCTATGGAAGACATCATCCCCCTTTACAGCCAGGCCGCGGTCTTCGTCTGTCCCTCCATTTACGAACCCTTCGGGATCATCAACCTGGAGGCCATGGCCTGCGGCACCCCGGTGGTGGCCACCGCGGTGGGGGGCATCAAGGAGGTGGTGGCCCCCCGGGAAACGGGTATCCTGGTGCCCTTGATCCACCCCTGCCCCGGGGACCATGCGCCCCAGGCCGCGGGCGCACTGGCCCGGGACCTGGCCGCGGCCATCAATTCCCTCCTCGCCGATCCGGAAAAGAGGCGGATCATGGGGCAAAAGGCCCGGAAACGGGTGGAAGAGCTCTTCAGCTGGCGGGGAGTGGCCCGGCAAACCCTGGATTTCTATGAGGAAATAATAGAAAATAACAATTAAAAGATTAACCACCAAGACACCAAGACACCAAGAATCACAAAGATATGATTTTTCCTTAAGCGCTATAAGCGCCTAAGGAAAGAATATTACTTGGTGTATCTTTGTGTCTTTGTGGTAAATTTTTTTTATTGCTCACTGCTTGCTTTAAAGAAGACTATCCCCAGAGGCGGCAGGGAGAGGTTCAGGGAGTTGAAGCGCCCATGGAAAGGCAAAGGCGCGGCCTCCATCCCCCCCAGATTGCCCTGGCCGCTGCCCCAGTAGTGGGGCGCGTCGCTGTTCAAAATCTCCTGCCAGAAGCCGCTTTTAGGGACCCCCACCCGATAATTATGATGGACCACGGGCGTAAAGTTGGCCACCACCAGGATGATCTCCTGGGGGTTCCGCCCCTTCCTAAGAAAAGAGATGACGCTGTGGTCCACGTCGTTGCAGTCCACCCACTCAAACCCCGCGGGGCTGAAATCATCCTCGTACAGGGCCGGTTCCTGCCGGTAGACCCGGTTTAGGTCCTCCACCCACCTTTGGGCGCCCTGGTGGGAGGGATATTCCAGCAAGTGCCAATCCAGGCTGGCTTCATGGTACCACTCCGACCACTGGGCGATCTCCCCCCCCATGAAGAGAAGCTTCTTGCCGGGCATGGCGTACATATAGCCCAGGAGCAAGCGCAGGTTGGCGAATTTCTGCCAGTCATCCCCCGGCATTTTGTTAAGCAGGGACCCCTTGCCATGGACCACTTCGTCGTGGGACAGGGGCAGGACGAAATTCTCATGAAAGGCGTAAAGCATACGAAAGGTCAGGGTGCCGTGGGCATACTTCCGGAAGATGGGATCATGGGAGAAGTACTTCAAGGTGTCAAACATCCAGCCCATATCCCATTTCATGCCGAAGCCCAGGCCCCCCACGTAATTGGGCCGGGAAACCATGGGCCAGGAGGTGGATTCCTCGGCAAAGGTCTGGACGTCGGGATAGGCCTTATAGACTTCCTCATTGAATTTGCGCAGGAAATAGATGGCCTCCAGGTTCTCCTTGCCCCCGAAGGGATTGGGGAGCCATTCCCCCTCCCGGCGGGAATAATCCAGATAGAGCATGGAGGCCACCGCGTCCAGGCGCAGGCCATCGATGTGGTATTTCTCCAGCCAGTAAAGGGCGCTGCTGATCAAGAAATTGCGCACCTCTGCACGGCCGTAATTAAAGATGAAGCTATGCCAGTCGGGGTGAAAACCCTGGCGGGGGTCGGCATGCTCGTAGAGGTGGGTGCCGTCAAAAAAGCCGGGCCCGTGTTCGTCCCCGGGAAAATGGGAGGGCACCCAATCCAGGATCACGCCGATGCCATGTTGGTGCAGATAGTCCACCAGGAACATGAAATCCTGGGGCGTGCCGTAACGGCTGGTGGCCGCGAAAAAGCCGGTGGTCTGGTAGCCCCAGGAGCCGTAAAAAGGGTGCTCCATGACCGGCAGGAATTCCACGTGGGTAAAGCCGGTCTGCTGAAGATATGCCGCCAGTTGGGGGGCCAATTCCCGGTAGGTGAGCCAGCGGTTGCCCTCATCGGGGACCCGCCGCCAGGAGCCCAGGTGCATTTCATAGATGGAGATGGGTCCATCCAGGGAGTTGCGCCGCTGGCGCTGCCCCATCCATTCCTGATCGTTCCAGGCATAGTCCAGGTCCCAGACGATGGACGCGGTGCGGGGCGGTCCTTCAAAGGAAAAACCGAAGGCGTCCGCCTTATCCACCCGGTAACCCCGGTGCCGGGAGCGGATGTGGTATTTGTAGCAGACCCCCAGGCCCACTCCCGGGATGAATCCCTCCCAGATCCCCGACTGGCCCCGGGGGCTCAAGGGATGGGAGGATTTACTCCAGCGGTTGAAGTCGCCCATGACCGCCACCTGCTTGGCGTCCGGGGCCCAGACCGCGAAATAGGCCCCTGGCTCCCCCTCCGCCTCCAGCAGATGGGCTCCCAGCTTCTCATAGAGGCGGAAGTGGCTGCCTTCGTTGAAGAGGTAGAGATCGTCTTCGCTCAGCAGGGATATATCGTAGCGTACTTTATTCTTCATGGTCCTCCCTATTGTGTCCCGGAAAAATCCTTGATCCCGGGATGTTAGTCGGCGGTTTTGAGAAGTTGCAGGATGCCCAAGAGGGGTATGTTCACCCATTCGGGGCGGTTGTTGAGTTCATAACCCAGCTCGTAGATCGCCTTTTCCAGGCACAGGGCGCTCAAAAGAATCTGCAGTTCTCCTGTCTCCCGGGGCAGGAAATCGGCGGGTCCGGCCAGGTCCAGGTAGGTCTTCAGATACACGGCTGACACCCAAATCTGCCAAAAGTTGGCCCACTGTTCCACCGCGGCGATGTCTTCCGGACGGATGGCCCGGGAATAGATGGCATGATACGCGGCATAATGAAAGGACCGCAGCATGCCGGCCACGTCTCTCAAGGCCGAGCGTTTGAGCCGCCTTTCGGTGAGAGACCGGGCCGGTTCCCCTTCAAAGTCGATGATAATGAAGTCTTTGCCGGTGAAGAGCACCTGGCCCAGGTGAAAATCGCCGTGTATTCTGATGCGGGTGGTGGCGATCCTGCGGTCCAACAAAGGGTGGAAGCTGTCGAAGACCTTGGCTTCCAGTTCCAGGACCTTTTTGGCCAAACCCAGCCCCTTTTCCGGCAGGTGCCTGAGCCGGGAGCGCATCAATTGGAAGGTGCGGGCGGTGAGATTGCGCATGGATTGGTAGATGGAGCGCTGGTAGAGTTTGGAGAAGGGCTCCGGGGCAAAATGGGGATCAGAGGTATGGGCGGCCAGGGCCGAGTGGAGTTCGGCGGTGCGTTCCCCCAGGAGCCGGGCCGATTCCAGGTAGGGGCCGATCATCTCCTGGGCCAGGGGGGGCACTTCCAGCTTGGTGAGTTCCACCAAAGGTCTTTGGGGGACTAAATCGGGTCCCAGTTCCGCCTGGGTGGCCAGGGCGGCCTCAAAGAAATGGCCCAGGACGTCCAGGGTGTATTTCCAGGCGTCTCCCTGATTGGGCACAAAGCCATGGAGAATGCCCAAAGTGATGGGCTTGCCATGGTAGGGTTGGTACTCCAGGGCTCCGGCCACCGGCGGGCTGTGGGCAAAGGAACTCTTCTCCGTCAGGAAGAGACCTATTTCCAGATCCAGGTTCACCCCCTCCTCCACCCGGCGCAGCATTTTCAGGATGAGCCAGTCCCCGAAGACGATGGAGGTATTGCTCTGCTCGGCCTTCATGATGGCGGAAGAAAGGGGCGGTTTCATGAGGCGCTGGATATGGCGAAAGGCATGAGTGGTCCTGGCCGTGAGCTCTCCCAAAGTCCCTTTGAAATGACGGCGGCGGATGATGCTTTCCAATAGGGCCTGATGCAAGCTGCTTTCCCCCACCGCCTCATAGAGAATCCCCGCCTGGCCCGGGCCCTGAAGAAGGGCCACCACAGCCTGGGGGGATTCCTCCTGCACCTGGGAAGCCCGTTCCCCCAAAGCTAAGGCCAGAGGCAGGACATAGGTTTCCGGTTCCCCGTCCACATAACTCACCCGGGCCAGGGTGAAATAGGCCACCCGCTGGTCATAAGGGAAAGGGATCACCTCGGTGATGGTGGCGGACTTGATACTCCGGGCCTTGCCTCCGAACCAGCGGCATCTGGTGAGATAAGGGGGAATCAAGGCCGCCAGATTCTCCCGGTTCTTGTTCCGGAAGAGTTCCTCCGCCGGGCCGCTTAAGGAAAAGGTGGGGACCCGGGCTTCCCGGGGGGTGAGTTGGATTTCCAGTGGAGGAGGTTCTTGTAAGGAGAACCAGTAAGTGGAATGGGGCCCCATGGTCAACAGGTAGGGATGCTCGCGGATGGGGGGAAAGGGGGTCTGGGCGATCACCTCCGTGGGCACCAGGCCCTGGTGGGCGGAGAGATCCAGTTCCACGTACTGGACGAACCGGGAAAGATTGTTCACCACCAGCATGCACTCGTCTTGATGGCAGCGCAAAAAGGCCAGGACCTTGTTATTCTCCGGGAAGAGGAACTCGATGGACCCCCGGCTCAGGGCCTTATGCTGCTTTCTCAAGGCAATTAGGCGCTTCATGAACCACAGCAGGGAATGGGGATTATTCTGCTGGGCCTCCACATTGATGGACTCGTAATGGTATTCCGGATCAATGTTCACCGGCAGATAGAGCCGCTGGGAATTGGCCCGGGAGAAGCCGGCGTTGCGGTCCGCGCTCCACTGCATGGGGGTGCGCACCCCGTCCCGGTCCCCCAGAAAGATATTGTCCCCCATGCCGATCTCATCGCCGTAATAGAGGACCGGCGTGCCGGGCATGGCAAAGAGGAGGGACTTCATCAGTTCGATGCGCCGGCGGTGGTTTCCCAAAAGAGGCGCCAGGCGGCGGCGGATGCCCAGGTTGATGCGGGCCTGGGGGTCCTGGGAATAGACCCGGTACATGTAGTCCCGCTCCTCGTCGGTGACCATCTCCAGGGTGAGTTCGTCGTGATTCCTTAAGAACAGGGCCCACTGGCAAGCGGGGGGAATCTGGGGGGTCTGCTGCAGGATGTCGATGATGGGGAAGCGGTCCTCCATGCGCAGGGCCATGAACATCCGGGGCATGAGTGGAAAATGGAAGGCCATGTGGCATTCGTCACCCTTCCCGAAGTAGGCCGCGGCATCCTCCGGCCACTGGTTGGCCTCCGCCAGGAGCATGCGGTTTTTGAACCTGGCGTCCACATGGGCCCGGAGCTCTCTTAAAAACGCGTGGGTCTCCGGCAGGTTCTCGCAGTTGCTGCCGTCCCGCTCATAAAGATAGGGCACTGCATCCAGGCGCAGGCCATCCACCCCTAAACTCAGCCAAAAATCGAGAACCCGGAAGAGCTCCCGGCGCACGTCCGGGCTGTCGAAATTGAGGTCCGGCTGATGGGAGTAAAAGCGGTGCCAGTAATAGGCCCGGGCCACCGGGTCCCAGGCCCAGTTGGAGGACTCGAAATCCTGGAAGATGATGCGGGCCTCTTGATACTTTTTGGGGGTGTCGCTCCAGACGTAATACTGGCGGTGGCGGCTCCCCGGCGCGGCCCGGCGGGCCCGCTGGAACCAGGGGTGCTGGTTGGAGGTATGGTTGATCACCAACTCGGTGATGACCTTCAAGCCCCGGTACTTGGCTTCCCTTAAAAAAGCCTTGAATTCCCGCAAGGTCCCGTATTTCTCGTGGATGCCCCGGTAGTCGGCGATATCGTAGCCGTCGTCCCTTAAGGGGGACGGGTAAAAGGGCAGGAGCCAGATGGCGGTGATGCCTAAGTCCTGGAGGTAATCCAGCTTCTCGGTGAGCCCCCGGAAATCGCCAATCCCGTCCGTATGGCCGTCGTAAAAGGAGCGGACGTGGAGCTCGTAGATGATGGCGTCCTGATACCACAGGGGATCATCGGCTATTTTGGTTAAGTAATTGCTTTTGCTCATATTCCCTAATGCCCTGCAAAAAAAGTTTAAAGTTCAAGGTTCAAAGTTCAAGGTCTAATACCAAGTTGCGGTCAAACCAGTAATTTTGTCATTCTGAGCGCAGCGAAGAATCTCAAAATACGAGATTCTTCACTCCGCTCCGCTCCGTTCAGAATGACAGCTAAAAAATACTTCTTTGATGGCAACTTGGTATAAACCGCGGCTCCGAAAATTTTAATGACTTATGGATAAGCCTGTGGCTAATGAATGACTGGGTATATTTATTATTGAAAATAGATTTTTCCGAGAGAATATCAATACCGACAAGGATATTCCTTCCAGGGCTAGCACCAACTTTGAACCTTGAACTATTTAGAGGTAATAATCAAAATCCCGTTCCGTGCGCACCCGGCGCCGCAGCCGGAAGATGTAGGCCGGGGCCACCCTGGGGTCCAACTCCACGTAGTTTTTGGGGCCATGCCAGAGAAAGCGGGCCTCCCCCAGGAGATCGTGCACCTGGTAAGGCTGGCCGGGGTCCAGGCCCAGTTCCCCCATAGGCAGTTCCAGCCAGCCCCCCTGGGTGTGGTGGGGGTCCAGGTTCACCACCACCAGGATGGTGTTGGCCAGGTCTTCGGAAAATTTGGTATAGCAGATGAGCTGCTCATTATCCACGGGGTAGAAATGCAGGTTCCAGTCCTGGTGCAACGCGGGATTTTCCCGGCGGATGCGGTTCACCCGGGCGATGAAGTCCTTCAGGCTGTCGGGCCTTTTGATATCCCAGTGCCTGATCTCATATTTTTCGGAGTCCAGGTATTCCTCGCTGCCCGGCTCCCGGGGGCGGGTCTCCCAGAGTTCGAAGGCCGGGCCATAGATGCCGTAGCTGGCCCCCAGGGTGGCCGCCAGCACCAGGCGGATCATGAACGCGGGGCGGCCGCCGAACTGCAGGTATTCGGTGAGGATGTCCGGGGTGTTGGGCCAGAGGTTGGGCCGGAAATACTCCCGCACTTCGGTGCGGGTGAGTTCCGTGAGATACTGGCTCAGCTCCCACTTGGTGTTGCGCCAGGCGAAGTAGTTGTAGGATTGGGAAAACCCCAATTTGGCCAGGCGGTACATCACCTTGGGCCGGGTGAAGGCCTCCGCCAGAAAAAAGACCTCCGGATAGTCCTTCTTGATGTCGCTGATGAGCCATTCCCAGAAATGGAAGGGCTTGGTGTGGGGGTTATCCACCCTAAAGATGCGCACCCCCTGCTCGATCCAAAAGAGCACGATGCCCTTGAATTCCTCCCAGAGCTCCTGCCAATCCTCAGTCTCAAAATCAAAAGGATAGATGTCTTCATACTTCTTGGGGGGGTTTTCCGCATATTGCACGGTATTGTCCGGGCGCCAGCGGAACCAGTTGGGGTGCTCCTGGACATAAGGGTGGTCCGGGGAGCCCTGGTAGGCCAGGTCCAGGGCTATGGCGATATTATTCTCCCGGGCTTTCTCCACTAGCTGACCAAATTCCTCCAGGGTCCCCAAATCCGGGTGCACCGCCTTATGCCCCCCTGCCGCGGCGCCGATGGCCCAGGGGGAACCCACGTCCCCGGGGGCGGCCACCGGGTTGTTGTTCTTGCCCTTGCGATTGGTGACCCCGATGGGGTGGATGGGGGGCAGATAGAGAACGTCGAAACCCATGCCGGCGATGTATGGGAGGCGGGCCTCACAGTCTTTAAAGGTGCCGTGGGGTCCCGGTTCACTGGCCGCGGAGCGGGGGAACATTTCATACCAGGTGCTGTAGCGGGCCTTCACCGGGTCCACCACCACGGCCAGGTTTTTGTCATAGACAGTGATGAAACGCTTATCCGGGTAGCGGCCCATGATCTCGGTTAATTCCGGGTCCTGGGCCGCTGCGAGTTTTTCCTCCAGGGATCCCTGGCCCCGGAGAATTTTGGCCCTTTCCCCCAGTTTTTTGGCGGCGGACTTGTTTCCGCGAGCCTGGGCCTCTTCTATCAACCCGGCCCCCACCAGCAGCTCAATGGCCACGTCCTGGCCCGCGTCCACCCTTTTGGCGAGATTCCGCTGCCAGGTGCGGAAACGGTCCACCCAGGCGGCAATGGCGTAGCGGTAGCGGCCCACCTCCCGCACCGGGAACTCCCCTTGCCAGCGGTCATTGACCAGGGGCTGCATGGACGCAGCCTGCCAGTCCGGGTCCTGCTCCCGGCGGTACAGGAGTTGGGCGGCAATGACTTCATGGCCGTCGGTGACGATATCTGCTTCCACCTTGACCTTTTCGCCCACAGTGCGTTTAATGGGAAAGCGGCCGCCGTCGATTTCGGGTTTCACCCCCTCGATGACCACCCTTTTTCTGGCTTTGCCGGTTTGCCAGGTCTCTTGTCTGGGCCGGGGCAAGATCACATCCTCCTTGCTTCCATGCATGATTAGTATTGGAGATCTTGAAAAATGACTAAAAAATATCAAGAAATAGGAGAAGAGGGCTCAGCCGGAACTGAGGAATTTGAAGCCACAGATTATGGCATTTTAACTCAAAAGCAGGGAAAATTCAAATCCATCCGGAATGCTACCTTTATCCAGTAGATTACCAACCCCAAACCCTTCTTTTTAAATCACTGGAGGTGAGTTTAGCGATATAACCATAATTATATTTGCGGGTGAAGGGAAAAGCAGGCAGACCTTTCACTGAGCCGCGCTCCACTGGTATAACTGGAAAGCAAGAAGGGGCATTATCTTACTTAAAAATCTTAATGTATAGATTACTGATAGATATAGTTAAATAACAACGGGGCAATGGTGAGGTGATATCCTATACCATTTCCCGGCAATCTGTCTGCCCTCTGACCGGTAAAGACCAGAAGAAAGGGGGAGATGATGAAAAAGGGCCGCAAGCCCGGCTTTCGGCCCTTTTTTCCTTGTTGGCAGATTTTTAGTCTTAGTCCGCGGCCGCTAAACCCAGGTGGTGCATGATGCGGCGGTGGAAATAGGCGGAAGCGTCCTGGTTGCCCATCAGGCCGAAGCGTACTTTGACAGTGGTGATCTGGTTGGGCCTGGCCAATAATTGGATCTTGACGGTGGTGTCGGGAGGCTGCACCGCTTCAATGCGGGAGTCCATGGGGTTATATTGCTGGGAGGCAATTTTCAGGCGCAGGTCTTTGCAAGCAGCCAGGGCGGCGTTGAAGGTCTCTTGCATGGGACGGGGGTAATCCTTTTCCATGGTCCCCTCCATCCATTTATACGCGCCGATGGCCCCAGTGGCGCCCGCGCTGATCAACATGGTCTCCAAACAGGCAGAGGTGCAGAGCAGCGCCACCAGCAGTCCAGCCAGCCTTACCCGCCATTTGTTCTGCATCATTTTTCTCCCCCTTTTCTGGGCGATCTTGCTCTGTCTTATGCCATGATTTTCACGGAGTGTCAATGTCCTCCTTGAGTCGCGTCCTGGCCGTAGTCGCAATAGGGCAGGAGCGGGCAGAGGGGGCATTGAGGTTTCTTGGCGGTGCAGATCTGGCGGCCGTGCCAGATCATCTGGTGGGAGAACTTGGTCCAGCGGTCCGGGGGCACCAGGGGCATCAGATCGAATTCAATCTTCACCGGGTCCTTACTTGTGGTGAGGCCGAGGCGCTGGGATATCCGGCCCAAGTGGGTGTCCACCGTGATGCCGGGAATTCCGAAGGCATTGCCCAGGATGACGTTGGCGGTCTTGCGGCCGATGCCCGGGAGCTTGACCAGTTCCTCCAAAGAGGCCGGCACCTCCCCTCCGTAGTTTTCCTCCAGGGCCCGGCAGATCCCCTGGATGCTCTTGGCCTTTTGCCGGAAAAAGCCGGTGGGATGAAAGGCCGCCTCCAACTCCTTCAAGGGGGCGGCGGCATAAGCCGCGGCCGTGGGATATTTTTTAAAAACCCCGGGCGTCACCTGGTTCACCTTGACGTCGGTGCATTGGGCCGACAGCACCGTGGCCACCAGCAGCTCCAGGGGATTGGCAAAATCCAAAGTGACATGCGCCTCCCCATAGCGCTGCTCCAGGATTTGTAAAATGGGCCCGATTTTTTCTCCGGGTTGCATGGCGGGTTCCTCTGGTGCCAGGAAGCTGGATGAGGGGAAGACCGGGACTTCCCCGGGGCGCCAGCCCCAAAAGACATTATGGGCAGGTGGCCTTGAGAAGCTTGACTTCCGGGGCGCGTTTAATCCTGTTTTCCGGAGATGCCAGGGGCTGGAGGTGGATGATCCGGGACCTGGACATTGGTTTCCATGATCCCGGCCAGGGATAGAGGCTGGGAGAACTGCACGGCTACCCCGAAAAAGGGGGAACCTCCTTTGGGAGGGTCAATCCGCACTATCGCGCCCTCGCCTTTAAAGTAGGAGATTTCATGTTGATCTGTGGCCAGGAGGCCGGAGGAAATGGCGACGGTAAACTCCAGAACCTGCCCCTGCTCCACTTTGGGCGGTTCCTTGCATTGGAAAAACATGCCCCCCAAGCTAATATTGCCCACCACGCCCTGGCGTTTCGGAGATTTTGCCGATTTAGACCGGCCCACTTCGAATTCCACAGGTAGACATTTGGGGAGTCGGGGATGTTTGCGCTTTTCCATGGCACCCTCCAGTCAACGTCTATCTCAGGTAATTAAAGGGCAGAATTACCTGGTTCCGGCAAAGGCTAGTAAACGTGATTAACGGGAACTCTCCGCCATATAATCGGACGAGCTCTCGGTGTTCATATCCTTTTGGCGCCTTTTTCGCAGGAAATTCTTCAATTCATTAAAGAAGGTCAGGAAGATGATTTTCAGGTCCAGCCAGAAGGAGCAATGGTTCACATATTCTGTATCGTAACGAATCCACTCGTTGAAAAAGACCTTATCATGGGCCTTGGCCTGCCAGAGCCCGGTCACTCCGGGGAGCACGGCCAGGCGGCAATCCCGCCACTTGGGGTTATAACGCATCTCCTCCATGGATAAAGGCCGGGGCCCCACCAGGCTCATGTCCCCTTTCAGCACATTCCAGAGTTGGGGGATTTCATCCAGATTGGTGTCCCGGAGGAACTTCCCCACCCTGGTAATTCTGGGGTCCGCCATGATCTTGAACATGGGCCCGTCCACTTCATTAAAGGCGTGCAGTTCCCGCTGCAAATCCTCCGCATCACTGACCATACTGCGGAACTTGAACATGGTGAAATTTTTACCGTACCTGCCGGCCCGGATTTGGCGGAAAAACACGGGTCCGGGAGAGTCAAGCTTAATGGCCAGAGCCACGGCCAGCATAATGGGAGAAAACAGAAGCAGCAGGAGCGCCGCGATAGCCAGATCGAACACCCGCTTTCCCAAGAGGTAAAAGCGCCCCACAGGCACCTGCCAGGCCATATTGCCGAAAGTGACCCCCACGGAAATTCTCCTGGAGGCAGTACCTGGGGAGGCCACTAGGGTCTGATCACGGACCTCCACGCCCCCTCCAATTACTGCGTTTTCGCCTACCAGGCAATGATCCACCCGGGCCAGGGAACCGATCATGGCGTTTCCCAGGATGACGCTGTCGTTGATCACCGCTCCCGCTTTAATCTCACAATCAGGACCGATGATCGCGGGCCCCAGGATCAAGGCCCCCTCCTCGATGCGGGTACGGGCGCCGATGCTATAG
>JAGVAH010000100.1 GCA_020060385.1 Syntrophobacterales bacterium
CAACATCCAAAATGAAGCTCGCCTGATGAACCTCCATCTCCCAGAGCTTCAACGGCAAAAAAACTATGCCTTTGCAAAAACTTAACCGGACACTGCTGCAATTTTCCCCCCTTTTCCAAAGAGAGACTAAACCGGCTTCTTTTACTGACCCATGTCTAGGAGTACGCCTTTTCCCTTCCCCCCTCAACTCCTTCAGCAGCCAGGCCGGGTTTTCCGCCAACCCGGAGACGGTCTTCAGCCCCTCCCCCTCCCTGCCGTTGCCGATAGTCCTGAGCCAGTAGCATGCCCTCAGGTTTTTGAACCTGAGCTAAAACGCAATTGACTCCACTTAACAAAAGGCTTAACCTAAATATTGAAACATCGCATAGCTTACAATTTTTACTGACCCAAATTAAAAGCCGTTATATGTGGAAAATTTTCTCAATATCATTTCCGGGTCCCTCTCCTCAGCCTCTGGATGAAATGGCGCCTTGGCTGATGGAGGGTTGAGCCTTCCCCATGGATGGTCTTGCGGGCAGATATATCTAATCCTGGCACCCGCTTAGAAGGCCAGAGAAACCGCGGTCAGGCCTCTACTTCTAATTATCCGGGTCTTTGAGCCGCCGATTCCCAATCGATTATTAACTCTGAAAAAATTCAAGGAGGTCCGGTTATGAAGCGGGTCTTTTGGCTCCTAGCTTTTTGCGGCGCGACGATATTTTGCGCCGCCCCCCTCCCGGCGCAAGACAGTTTTTATGTCATTGGGGGACGGCCGATGGCGGGCACCAGGATCACCAGCCTGCCTTACACCATCAGCGCCCCGGGTTACTATTACCTCATCAGAAACCTCACCTATACCGACGGCGATGGCATCACCATCAATGCCGATAATGTCACCCTCGACCTGATGGGTTTCACCCTCACTGGTTCCAAGATTATTATCGATTTTGAAGATTCAAAGGGGATATATATCCACCGCCGGAATAACGTGGAGATCCGGAATGGCACCCTGACTGGCTGGCTGAGGGGAATTCACGGGAACGTGGGGAATAACTACCGGATTATCAACATCCGGGCAGTCGGCAATGATTATGGCATCTATTTAGTGGGCAATAACCATTTGATCCAGGGGTGCACGGCTTATCCGGGACAATTTGGCATTAACATAGGCCTGGGTATTATTGGAACCGGCACCATCAGGGGCTGTACGGTTGGGAACTTCTATAACGGCATACTCATCAGTGGTGGCACGGTCAGCGATAATGTGGTGTCTGACTGCACCGGTAACGGCATTTATCCCAAAGCATGCGCGGTGATCAGTCACAACCAAGTGAACAATTGCCACGTCGGCATTGACGGCTATTACGGGGGCAGTATTATCGGCAACATCGTCTCCGCCGCCAGCGGCCAAACCGGGATTGTCCCCTCAACCAGCGCCAGTCAACCTAATATCCTGGATCAAAACACCGTCAGCGGCGCCGGCACCCATTACGGCCCTGGCAGAAACAACACCATTTGGGGGGCGAACGCCGGCCGTTGAGCCCAGTTGCCGCGCCCGCGAATCAAAGAGGACTCAATTAGGGCACAGCATTTGGAGGCCCTGGCGGAGGTGGAATCATGAAAAGAAATCTATTGCCAGTCATGATGCTTGGCTTGGTTATATTATGCTCCTCGGCCCTGGCGGACAGCGTTTTTTATTCGGGAGGGCCCTTGGGCACCAGGATCACCAGCCTGCCTTACACCATCAGCGCCCCGGGGGCTTATTACCTGGGGGGAAACCTCTCATACTCCAGCGGTAACGGCATTACCATCGCCAGCGATCACGTCACCCTTGACCTCATGGGCTTTACCCTCACCGGCCCCGGCCGCGCCAACAGCGGGATCTATCTCCACGCCAGGAAAAATGTGGAGATCCGCAACGGCACACTGAGCGAATGGGAGTATGGCATTCAGGAGGATAGTTCTGGGGTCGGACACCGGGTTGTCAATATCCGGGCGGAGAACAATAAAAACGGCATATGGTTATCTGGCAGCAGCCACCTGATCAAAGGCTGCCGGGCCACCCCGGGCGGCCCAGGAGCTAACGGCCTCTATATCGAATCCAAGGGTGCGATCCGCAGCTGTCAGACCTATAATTTTTCAGAATCCGCCATAGTAATTTCCAGTTATGGGACGATTATTGGCAATCTGGTCCAAGGTGGCGGCATTTACGCCGGGGACTCCTGCTTGATCATGGGCAACAAAGTGAGCGACGCGGCGACCGGCATTTATTGCCTCAGTTCAGCCAGCATTATCAGCAATACCGTCATGACTGGCCTGGGCCAGGTCGGCATTCGGATCTCCGCTTCACCGGTGCTGTTGGACCAGAACACCGTCATGGGCGACGGCACGCGCTACCAGGGAATCACCCCCGACATGACCGTCACCCGCAATAACGCCGGTTGAAGCGCCGGCGGTGCCAAGGGGGAGCAGTAGCTCCCCCTCTTCCTGAAAAATATTCTTAAGCCAATTTGTGCATCAGCCAGGCCATGTTGTCCGCCAGATTGGCCACGGTCTTTAGGCCTTCCGCGTCCTGGGCCACTTCCCCGGGTTTGAGGCCGTAGGCAATGGGCCAGTAGGTGGAGCCGGGCACGAACATGCCCATGATGACAAACCAGAATTGGAGCTGGGCGTAGGTGAAATTCACCCCGGCCCGCCGGGCCACGACGATGGGGGTGCCCACCTTGCGGTAGAAGGGGTTGTCCCCCATGCGGGCCACGTAACCGGCCCGGTCCAACAGCGCCATGAGATTGGGGGTGGCGGAGCCGAAATAGACCGGGGAGCCGACGATGATCCCGTCCGCCTGGCCCATGGCCGTGAAGATGGGGTGGAAATCGTCGTCTTCCTGGGCGCAGCGGTTCTTATCCTTGGCGCATTTTGCGCAGGCCTTGCAGGGCTTAACGTTCTTGTCATGCAAGGAAATATATTCCGTCTTCATTCCCTGCTGTTCCAGGACCTTGATGGCCTCTTGCAGCAGGTGGTAGGTATTGCCTTTAGGGCGGGGCGATCCGGAAATGGCCAGTACCTTCAAGGGGCTTCCTCCTTATGGGGGTGATGCCCTTAGACTACCATAAATCGCCCCGGGGATGAACGGAGATGGATGCTGATTTGGGAAGGATTTTTGGGCTAAGGCGGCATTGATCCACGGTGCAAACGCTGATGAAAATACTTGACAGACGGCCATCAATTCCTTAATAAATGAGTGAACGCTCACAATTAAAAAAGGCCTATGCGCGACGGCTCCAAGACCAAAGAACTGATTGCCCGCACGGCTCTCCAGCTGTTTGTGGAGAAGGGCATCACCGCCACCACCATCCGGGAAATCGCCTCCGCCGCGGGGATTGCCGAGGGCACCCTGTACCGGCATTATGACAGCAAGGACCAGCTGGCCTGGGAGCTGTTTGCCACCAATTATCTGGCCTTTGCCCAGGAATTGGACCGCTTGCAGGAGGGATATGACACCCTCCAGGACAAGCTGGCCGCCATGATCCGGCAGTTCTGCACTTTCTTTGACCGGGACCCGGTGCTCTTCAGCTACCTGCTTTTGGCCCAGCACGGACAGCTCAAAAAAGTGACCCCGGAGATGGAGACCGCGGTGACGGTGCTGCAAAAGGTCATTGCCCAGGGCATCGCCCGGGGGGAGGCCCCGGAGATGGAAGTGGAACTGGCCGCGGCCATGGTCCTGGGGGTGGTGCTGGAGGTGGCGGTCTTCAAGGCCTACGGCCGCATCACCCAAGCCCTCTCGGAACTGGGGGAGTACCTGGTGGCCGCATGCTGGCGGGTCCTGGACGGGGCCGGGACGCATTGATTTCCGCCCCCGGGTTGGCAATATTTTTTGAGAATACGGCGAGAATATTTACATGGACCAGGAAGAAATTAAAGGCAAGATCAGGGCCGCGGCCCCGGAGGGGAGAATCCCCTGTGCCGCGGCCATGAGCCTGGCCAAGGAATTGGGGATCTCCCGGAAGGAAATGGGAGAATTGCTCAACGAATTGCGGATCAAGATCACCCAGTGCCAGTTGGGGTGTTTTTAATACCGGCCTTTTATGGGGCGCAGGGCGCACTTGATCTTTTTTCTTTTTACTGAAAACCGAAAACTGAAAACTGTCTTTATATGACTTATCTATTCGGACCGGTTCCCTCCCGGCGTTTGGGGCGCTCCCTGGGGGTCGATCTGATTCCCCGGAAGTCCTGTCCCTACGACTGCGTTTATTGCGAGGTGGGGCCCACCACCCAGCAGACCTTGGAACGCCGGGACTATCACCTCGCGGACATCCTCCAGGAATTGACGTCTTACCTGCGCAACCCGGCTGCGGAGCTGGACTACATCACCCTGGCCGGTTCCGGGGAACCCACTTTGAATTTGGGTCTGGGGCGGATCATCCCCGCAGTCAAGGAACTGACGGACACGCCGGTAGCGGTCCTGACCAACGGCGCGTTGTTGTATCTGCCGGAGGTGCGCCGGGAACTGGCGGCCGCGGACGTGATCCTCCCCTCCCTGGACGCGGCCAGGAAAGAGACCTGGCGGGCCATCAACCGACCCCTGCCGGAGATGTCCCTGGAGCAGATCATCGAGGGTCTGGCGGTCCTGCGCCGGGAATACCCGGGGCAGATCTGGCTGGAGATCATGCTCCTCAAAGGCGTCAACGACAATGAGGAGGACCTCAGCGCCTTAAAAAGGGTGGTCCCCCGGCTGGCCCCGGACAAGGTGCAGCTCAACACCGCGGTGCGCCCGGGGGTGGAAGAATTTGTGGAAGCCCTGGACGCCGAGGAGATGCAGGCCGTGGCCGACTTCTTTGGGCCCATCGCGGAGGTCATCGCCGCCAATCACCGGCCCGCCAGTGGGGAAACCGCGGTCAGCGACGCCCGGTTTATTGAAATGCTGGCCCGGCGGCCCATGACCGCCGCGGACGTGGCCGAGGTTTTGGGGCTGCCTCTAACTTTGGTGCAGCAAAGGCTGAAGCGGCTCTGTAAGTCCGGGTTGATTGACTATAGCGTCTATCAGGAGCAGGGGTTTTATCGCGGGCAAAGCAATTAACTCGTTCCCAAGTGCAACTTGGGAGCGAGTAAAAGAGTCTTTTTCTGTCATTCTGAATGGAGCGTAGCTTCGTTGCGAATCTAGGCCTCCCCAACGCTAGATTCTTCGGTCGCTCCGCTCCCTCAGAATGACAAATTGTAGGATTTAACTCGTTCCCAGGCTGTGCTTGGGAACGCCTTGCACGCCAAGCTTAGCTTGGCTACCATTTTCGTTCCCAAGTGAAACTTGGGAACGAGTAGAAAAAGGTCTAAGATCAATCACTCCTAAAGACCAACTGCCCAGCAATCGAGGGATGCGGATCATGAGCAATAAATTCGATGTGGGAATGGATGTGGGTTCGGTGAGTGTCAACCTGGCGGTATTGGGCCCCGAGGGGGAAGTCCTCCGGGAAGAAAACCGCCGCCACCAGGGGGAGCCCTACCGGGTGGCCCTGGAACTGCTTAAGGCCCTGGAGCCGGAGTTTCCCCTACAAAACTGCCGCCTGGCCGCATTCACCGGCTTGGGGGGGAAGGTCCTCTCCGAGCTTTTAGGGGGCGTCTTCGTCAACGAGGTCATCGCCCAGGCCCGGGGCGCCTATCATTTCCATCCGGAAGCCCGCAGCATCATCGACATGGGGGGCGAAGACGCCAAGCTGCTCCTGGTGATGGACGAAAACGGCCACCAGGTCATCCAGGACTTCGCCATGAACACCATGTGCGCCGCGGGCACCGGCTCGTTTTTGGACCAGCAGGCCCACCGCATGGGCTACACCATCGAGGAGTTCAGCGAACTGTCGCTCAAGTCCACCACTCCCCCCCGCATCGCCGGGCGCTGCAGCGTCTTTGCCAAGACGGACATGATCCACCTGCAGCAGGGGGCCACCCCGGACTTCGAGATCATCGCCGGCTTGTGCCAGGCCATGGCCCGGAATCTCAAGAGCAATATCGCCAAGGGCAAGACCATCACCCCGCCGGTGGCCTTCCAGGGGGGCGTGGCCCACAACCTCGGAGTGCGCCAGGCCTTCCGCCAGGTCTTTGACCTGGACGATACCGGCCTCATCATCCCCCCCCATTTCTGCGCCTTGGGGGCCATCGGCGCGGTCCTGGCGGTCCGGGAGCAGCCCCCGGAGGAGTTCGCCCTCCATCTCCAACCCCTCAAGGATTACCTGCACCGGGAAGCGGAAGCCCACCGGGCCTTGGCCCCCTTGAGCCCGCCCGCGGAGCTGGGGGAGGAGGCCTACGCCGTGGCCCCCCTGCCCCCCCTGGGCGCCTACGTGGAGGCCTACCTGGGCGTGGACGTGGGCTCCATCAGCACCAACGTGGTGGTCATTGATCAGGACATGCGGGTATTGGCCCGGGAGTATCTGCTCACTGCGGGCCGGCCCCTTGAGGCCATCACCGAGGGCCTAAAAAGAGTGGGGGGCAAACTCGCGGGCCGGGTTAAGATCATGGGCGCGGCCACCACCGGCTCGGGCCGCTACCTCACCGGGGACTTCATCGGTGCGGACGTGGTCAGGAATGAAATCACCGCCCAGGCCACGGCCGCGGCGGCCATCGACCCCACGGTGGACACCATCTTTGAGATCGGCGGCCAGGACTCCAAGTTCATCAGCCTGGAGCACGGGGCCATTGTGGATTTCATGATGAACAAGGTCTGCGCCGCGGGCACCGGCTCCTTTCTGGAAGAACAGGCGGAAAAGCTGGGGATTTCCATCAAGGAGGAGTTCGGCAACCTGGCCCTGGCCAGCAAGAAGCCCGTGCCCCTGGGGGAACGCTGCACCGTGTTCATGGAATCCGACCTGGTGCACCACCAGCAGCGGGGCGCGGTCAAGGAAGACCTGGTCTCGGGTTTGTCGTATTCCATCGTCCAGAATTACCTGAACAAGGTGGTGGAAGACCGGAAGGTAGGACAAAATGTCTTCTACCAGGGGGCCACCGCAGCCAACCGGGGCATTGTGGCCGCGTTCGAGAAGGTGGTGGGCCAGAGGATCACCGTGCCCCCCCACCACGACGTCACCGGGGCCATCGGCGCGGCCCTGCTGGCCATGCGGGAGCGGGACTGGGAGGTCTCCCGGTTCAAGGGCTTCGACCTGAGCGAGCGGCAATACAACATCAGCTCCTTTGAATGCCAGGGCTGTCCCAACCGCTGCGAAATCCGCCAGGTGCAGATCGAGGGGGAAAAACCCCTGTTTTACGGCAGCCGCTGCGAGAAATACGAAGTGGGCCAGACCCAAAAGAAAGTGGACCTGCCGGACCTGGTAAAGGAGCGGGAAGATCTTTTATATGGCTCAGAGGAGCCCAAACCCGGCACGCGAGGCGCCATCGGCATCCCCCGGACCATGTTCTTCCAGGAGCTCATGCCCTTTTTCCGGGCCTTTTTCGAGGACCTGGGCTTCAGCGTCATCTACTCCCAGAAGACCAACAAGCAGGTGATCCGCCAGGGGGTGGAATGTCTGGCCGCGGAGCCCTGCTACCCGGTGAAGGTGGCCCACGGCCACATCCTGGACCTGCTGGAGGCCGGGGTCAAGCGCATCTTCCTCCCCAGCATCATCGATATGGCCAATCCCCACCCGGAGATCAATCAGGGCGTGGTCTGCCCCATGGCCCAGACCCTGACTTACGTGGCCACCTCCACCATCAATTTCGCCCACTACGGGGCGGAACTTTTAAGCCCGGTGCTCTACTTCGGCCGGGGCCGCCAGGAACTGCGCCGGGGCTTGAAAGACCTGGCCGGGCAACTGGGGGTCTCCTCCCTGCGGGTGGACCGGGCCCTGCGCCGGGGGGAAGCCGCGCAGCAGTCCTATTATCAGGCTTTAGAAGCCAGAGGCCGGGAGATCATGGAATCCCTGCCCGAGGACGGCCGGCTCATGGTGCTTATCGGCCGGCCCTACAACGCCCTGGACCCGGGCATGAACCTCAACCTGCACCGCAAGCTGCGGACATTAGGGGTCCAGGCCCTGCCCATGGATTTCCTGCCCCTGGACCAGGTGGAGGACCTGGAGGAGATCAAGCCCATGTACTGGCGCTTCGGCCAGAAGATCCTGGGCGCGGCCTCCCTCATTCGCAAAGACCCCCGCCTCTACGGCATCTATATCACCAACTTCGGCTGCGGCCCCGACTCCTTCATCCAGCACTTCTTCAGGGAAAAGATGCGGGGCAAGCCTTACCTGGAGATCGAGATCGACGAGCACTCCGCGGACGTGGGGGCCATCACCCGCCTGGAGGCCTTCCTGGACAGCCTGAAAAACGTCACCGTCCAACCCCAGGAGGACAGGGTTTCGCCCTTCAAACACCGGGTGGTGGAGGCCCAGCGGCGCAAAGTGTTTCTGCCTTATATGACCGACCACGCCCTGGCCCTGGTGGCCGCGTTCGAGGCCTGCGGCGGCGAAGCCGAAATGCTGCCGGAATCGGACGAAGAGACCCTGGAGTTGGGCCGCCGCCTCACCTCCGGCAAGGAGTGCTATCCCCTGATCCTCACCACCGGGGACCTGGCCAAGCTGGCGCAGCGCCCCGACTTCGACCCGGAAAAGAGCGCCTTTTTCATGCCCTCCGGGGACGGGCCCTGCCGCTTCGGCCAGTACCACCGCTTCCACCGCCTGGTCCTGGACGATCTGGGTTATCCCCAGATGCCCGTCTATTCACCGGACCAGAGCGAAACCATGTACCAGGAGTTGGGCATGGTGGGGGGCGATTACACCCGCATCGCCTGGCGGGGGGTGCTGGCCATCGACCTGCTGGAGAAAAAGCTCCGGCAGACCCGCCCCTATGAGAGCCGGGTGGGGGATACGGACGAAATCTACCGGCATTATCTAGAAAAGGTCCACCACACCCTGCGGGACCGGCAAGACATCGTGGCCACCCTCCGGGAGGCCCGGCGGGTCTTCGATGACGTGGCCCTAAACGGCGCGGAACAAAAACCCCTGGTGGGCATCATCGGCGAAATCTATACCCGGGCCAACCGCTTCGCCAACGAAAACGCGGTGCGGGAGATCGAGGCCCTGGGTGGGGAAGTATGGATGCCCCCCATCGCCGAATGGCTCCTCTACGTCAATTACACCTCCAAGCGCCGGGCCAAGGTCTATAAACGCTACCGCCACTTGTTGCAGATCCTGCTTAAAGAATATTTCCAGAACAAAGATGAGCATATGTTGGAAGAGATCTTTAAGGGAAGTGTGAGAAACCTGAAGGAGCCCACCATTCCCCAGACCCTGGAGTTGGCCCGGGGCTACCTGGACCCCTCCTTCGAAGGGGAGGCCATCCTTTCCATCGGCAAGTCCCGGGATTTTATCCGCAAGGGCGTCTCCGGCCTGGTGAATATCATGCCCTTCACCTGTATGCCGGGGACCGTGGTCAACTCCCTGTTCCGGCGCTTCCAGGAAGAGCACGACCACATTCCCTTCCTGAACCTGGCCTACGACGGTCAGGAGCAGACCCACACCCGCACGCGGCTGGAGGCGTTTATGTACCAGGTGCGGCAATTCCAGGGGCGACGGAAATAGGTCCTTGGGGCTGCAAAGATAGAGTTCTCAACAAGGTGCAAAGATGCAGGGAATAAGAGGCACCTTACTCCCTACTTGCACCAAGTTGCGGTCAAATGAGAAACATTGGCATTCTGAGCGCAGCGAAGAATCTCAAAATACGAGATTCTTCACTCCGCTTAGCTCCGTTCAGAATGACAGAAAGAGACTTTCCCAAAGGTCTTAATTCGTAAGCAATCGTATATGTTCCGTAGGGGCGAATCTGGTATTCGCCCCGCACTGGTTGGGCGAACACAAGGTTCGCCCCTATGTTTTGTTGCCTTTTGATGGCGAATTGGTGTTAATTCACTCCCCCCGGAAGACCGGCGGCCGCTTTTCCAAAAAAGCCTTTTGACCTTCCTGGTAATCGTGGCTATCATAAACCAGGCGGCGCAAGCCCTGGATGCGCTCGAAGGTC
>JAGVAH010000057.1 GCA_020060385.1 Syntrophobacterales bacterium
AAGAAAAAAAATCGCCTCCGGGTGAAATTTTTTCGATGACACTTACTGGTCATCATATGCAAGTTCCTAACCGGACACTGCTGCCTAAATCCCCCTTTTCCAAAGGGGGACTTAAAAACAGTTCCCAAACCCTCTTTCAGGTCGATAACTTATTTGTAGCCCGATTAGGTTTTGAAATAGGTTATAGCATTGGCCACAAATTCTTTCCTCTTTTCCCTCTCCCCCCGCGGGGGGAGAGGGCCAGGGTGAGGGGGGGAGGAAAAAACTTTTGGCAACAAATATACGTCAGTTGGTAGGCTTTATACCCGGATGCGCAGCCTGGTGATAATAATCGGCAATGGCTTCTCCCAGGGTATTGATGGCCAGGCGGGCGCAGTGCAGGTGATCTGCCGGCAGGCCTCCCAGGGCGGTGACCACATCTTGGGGTTCCAGTTCCAGGGCCCGCTCCAGATCCCGCCCCTTAGCCAGCTCGCTCATGGCGCTGGCGCAGACCAGGGTGTAAACGCATCCCCGGGGGAGCACTTTGATCTCGGCAATGGCCCCGGTCTCGATGCGCAGCGAGACTTCGATGGAATCTCCGCATTGACCCACAGCCAGGCCCCTGCCGCAGGGATTTTCAAGGCAGCCGATGTTTTTGGGATATCGAGCCAGGCAGAGGAACTGCTCCCCCACTTGGCCGGACCCGGGGAAATCGCCATTAGACACGGTGATGCCCTCCCCTGCTGCTCAAAACCCGCCCAGCAGCGGCATCCCGCCGCCGCCGCCGCAAGTAAACTCGGTGGTGAAGCGTTGCAGCCTTCCCTCCAAGAGGGCCTCTACCGCCTCGGCTACGGTTTGGGCGCCGCCGCCGTACAGGACGTCGATGCCCATCTGGTTGAACCCCAGCAGCGGCCGCAGGCCCATGCCGCCGGCAATGAGGATCTGGACGCCGTGTTGGGCCAGGTGGTTGACCGGGGCCATGCAGCCCCCCTGCTGATGGGGCACGTTGGGCAAGGTGGCCACTTCCGCCACTTCCCCGGCCGCGACTTTTACCAGGGTGTAGAGGTCGCAGTGGCCAAAATGGGCCCCCAGGGGGGCGTCGAGGCCGCCGGGATGGGAGGAGGGAATGGCAACAATGGTGATGTTGTTCATGTCAATCTCCTTAACTCGATTTCATCATGCGCTTGCGCGGTGATTTATTTTTTCTTCTCGAAGAGTTGCAGATAAAAAAACGGTCCCACATCCGTTAACTTGAGCGGCGATAACTCAATGACTTCTCTTAATTCTTGGGGGGAAAACCTGAGATCCAAAGGCGGCCCGAAAGGAGTGGGTTCTTTTTTTATTTCAATGATGGCCAAAATCCCCTGGGGTTTGAGCAGGCGCCTGACTTCTTTTAGAAATCCCTCTCTTTCGCCTTGGGTAAAGCCATGGAACACCGCGGCCAGATAGATTAAATCCACCGATGCTTCTTCTATTTCCGTTCTTTGGGTGATATCGCCTAATATGGGGGTAATGTTGGTATCTTTTGTTTCTGCCAATAGGGCGCCGATGGCTTGCTCATCAGGATCAAGGGCATAAACCTGGCCGGTATTCTTTAAGATGCGGGAAAACTCCTTGGACATATAGCCGTTGCCGCAACCGGCATCAAGGATTATTTCCCCCGGGAAGATATGCAGTTCTTTGAGAATAATCTCTTTATTCAAGTATTTTTCCGAAGACTTCCCGGCGTGGTGATGGTGGCCTTTACTTTCCTGGCGCATTTCTTAGTTCCTTTAATCCGCCCTGCGGCGTTATGACTCTCCCCCAGGGGCTGCGTTTCCCTGACAGCCGAGGCCAGCCAGTCCCTTGATGCGGCTCCAGGTCCGCTTGAGCCCCAGGCTAAAGGCCGTGTCCGGCAGCTCGGTGACCACCAGGCCCCGGAGCATGGCCGCGGTAACTGACAAATCATGGGGCAGCCGCCCCACCACCGGATAGCTCCTTTCCCGGCAAAACCCGGCAATACGGCCGGTCTCCTCGGGATTGAGGTCATATTTGTTAATAACTACCGCCAGGGGGATCTGAAAATGGCCGCACAGATCGGCCACCCTTTCCAGGTCGTGCCTTCCTGAGGGCGTGGGCTCGGTGACGGCCACGGCCAGGTGCGCCCCCGAAAGGGAGCTGATCACCGGACAGCCGATCCCCGGCGCGCCGTCGCAGAGAAGGAGAGCAGCCCCCCGGGCCTGGGCCAGTTCCCGGGCCTGCTGCTTCAGGACCATCACCAGCCGGCCCGAGTTCTCCCTTCCCGGCAGGAGCTGGGCATGCACCAGGGGGCCGAAGCGGGTGGAAGATAAATACCACTGGCCGCAGTGTTTCTCCGGGAAGGCTATGGCCTCCATCGGGCAGAAGGCCACGCAGACCTTGCAGCCCTCACACCTGAGAGGATCAATGGCCAGGCCCCCGCCATTCTCCCGGATGGCCCCAAACTGGCAGAGGGAAGCGCAGAGACCACAGCCGTCGCATTGGGCGGGATCGATCCGGGCCTCATGCCCCGAGTAAAACTCCTCCCGCCGCTCCCTCTGCGGTTTCAGGAGCAGGTGCAGGTCCGGGGCGTCCACGTCTAGATCGCAGATGACCTGGCCCCCGGCCAGATGGGCAAAGGCCCCGGTCAGGGAAGTCTTGCCCGTGCCCCCCTTGCCGCTGAGGATGATTATTTCACGCATGCACGGCCTTTCGGGGACGGCATTGCCTGGCCAGGTCGCCAATCTTGCCCCGCAGGGAGAGGAAGGTCTCCCGGAGCTCCGGGGATAGGTCCGCGACGATACGGCCCCGGGCGTAGGCCGCGGCAATGTCCCGGTCATAGGGGATCTCGGCCAGCAGGGGCAGCCCCTGGTCCCGGCAGAAGCGGTAAACCGCGTCATGGCCCAATCCGGCCCGATTGACCACCACTCCCAGGGGTTTTCCCAGGGGGGCAAAGGCCTGCCAGGCGAGCCGGAAGTCATAGAAGCCAAAGGGGGTGGGCTCAGTGACCAGCAGGATCACATCGCTGTCCAGCACCGCGTTCACCGCAGGGCAGCTCACCCCCGGGGGCGCGTCGATGATGGCGTCGCCGCCAACGCTGCCCAGCATCTGCTGCAGCCTGCCCTTCACCCGGCGCATCAGGGGCGGGCTCATGGCCTCCCCCACCCGCAGCCTGCCGGAGAGAAAATCCACGGGGCCGCTGCGTCCCCAGCTGATCTCCCCCAGCTCCCGCTGGCCGCAAGAGAGGGCCTTTTCAGGGCAGACCGCAAAACAACCGCCACAGCCATGGCACATCTCCGGAAAGGTCAGGATCACCGAGCCCATGACGCTGATGGCCGCAAACTGGCAAAGATCGGCGCAGGCGCGGCAACAGTTGCATCTGGCCTCATCCACCACCGGCACGGTCAGGTGGGCCTTTTCCCGGCCTTCGATAGTGGGACGGAGAAAGAGATGGAGGTTGGGTTCTTCCACATCCAGGTCCACGGCCACCAGGGGTCCGCCCCAGACAGTGGCCAAGGATGCGGTTACCGTGGTCTTGCCGGTACCGCCCTTGCCGCTGGCCACGGCCGCGATCATCGTCCCCCCCGTCCCGCCCTGTTGGCCCCTGACGCCACCTCGATGCCGCCGCTCTTAAACCGCTTCAGGGCCTGGCGGATGGTCAGCCCCTCCAGATTCTGCCCCACCTTGATACCGGTGGCGCTCAAAGCCTTGAAGGCCTTGGGACCCACGAAACCGGTGAGCACCCAGCCCGCGCCCGCCCGGGCCACCAGTTGCGCGGCCTGGATGCCCGCCCCCTGAGCCATCACCTGGGACTGGCCATTGTCAATATACCGGGTATCCATGGTCTCCAGATCCACGATGAGGAAACCCGCAGCCCGGCCGAAGCGGGGATCCACTTGATCATCCAGTGATGGACCGGTACTCGTTATCGCGATCATGGTCATACTTCAAGCCTTTTCAACTCGTTCTGCTCCCAAGGTTTTCCCCCCCAGGCCATCAAGGCACTTATGCCGGCACTGGGCAACCCTTGGCCTGAAAGCAAGCCCCATGCCATCGGCCGGGAAATAGGGAACCGGAGGATCCCCGGGTCCGCCCAGTTGTTAAGCGGATAATTTTAAACCTTGCTGATTCCTCTTAAGATTGCTTCAGGGTGCAAAATGCGTCCATGTCCCTGGCCGTAAAACTCCCTGCCCCGGCTCTTAGGGCCGGGGCAGGGGCCGAAGTTAAAGATCAGGAACCCTCCATGGCGGCCAGGCGCCGCTTGATGGCTTCCAATTCACCTTCCAGGTAGGCGGCTTCCTCCCGCAGGGCTGCGGCTTCCTCCTCAGGAGCGGCATAACCTCTTTTCCTCCCCGACAGAGAGATGCCGAACCCCCAGGGACCATAACCCCAGCGGGGAGGGCCGCCAAAGCTGAGAAGCGGATTCTGCTTCCAGCCGCGGCCGCGAAAACCCTGGCCCCGGCCGGACAATCTCCGCCAGCCGGCGCCGCAGGGTCCCCGGCCCCAACCGGTGGCCGGTCCCTGGCCCCTGGGCCCGGAGTTGTCGAAACCTGGCATGATCATTTCCCTCCTTATTCAGAAAAATCCCTCATATTCAGGATACTGGTTCCAGGGGATGCCTATCGTTCCCGGGTCATCATGGCCCCGCAGCCGGGACACTTGACTTCAAAACAGGGGAATCCCTGCTGGTGCGGCGCTTTTTGACCGCAGGCCGGACAGACACAGAAGCCGCCGGGGCCCGGGCGGAAACCGCCCCCCCGGCCGCCGCCTAGACCGCGGCCTCCGCCACCGCCTTGGCCGCGGCCCGCCCCGCCACCCGGACCTTGACTCCTGGCAGAACCTGGCATAGATGGACCTCCTTTCCCCAATTAGCCATCCCTTTGCTCCTGGCTCCTGCACCCCAACATCAAACTCGGTTGCTTTCAGGAGGCTCCAAGGTATAGATGGCCTATGGCAATTCTGAAGATCTTTCCCTAAGGCAAAGGGATCGCCTGTAAAGGCCCTTTACCGTTCGTGCCCCCCGAATTGGGGCACATTGGGTCCCGAGGCCTCCTCCAAGGCGCCCCGGCGCAACTCGCTCAACACGTGGCGCAACGAGCCCCGGGCATTAAGGAAAACCTTGACTCCCGCGGCCTGTAACTCTTTAAAGGCCTTTGGCCCGCAGTGTCCCGTGACCACGGTTTCCACCACCTGATTCCTGGTCAAATTTTTGGCTGTGAGAATCCCCACGTCCATCAGGGAAGAGAGGTTGGCCATATTATCAAGGGTTTCCCAATCTTCCGTGGCGGGGTCCACCAGGACAAAAAAACGGGCCCGGCCGAAGCGGGGTTCCACACAAGAGTCGAGATCCTTGCCACTGGCACTGATGGCTACGGTTTTCATCATTAGTCCTCCTTTGGGGAACTGCCGGTTGATGGGCTAATTGCCCTGCACCCCTGTCCGGGGATGCTGCGGGTGCGCCTGCTCAACCTGACCTATCTTGTTTTAAGGAGAACCTTCTCCACCGGAGTCTTAACGGCTGGGGACAGTTATCCCCCCTCGCACCGACTACCGGCAACTAGAATCACACCAAAAGCCAGGCCGGTCTGATCAAGCAGGCCGCTGCTTTCCGTTTCTCTCACCCTTCCTCCTTTCCGGGTGGTCCTCACCACCCCGGAATTTCACGGCGTGTTTGCCGGCCAGAAACCAAAATCCCTAAAATTTCAAACCTGCTTTCCCCCTGGCGGGAGGGAAGAGGGAGAGGGAGGTTATCCATGCCGAGTTAAATGGATAAGGCCCTTCCCCTCCCGCCAAGGAGGAAAGGTGGTGTCGGGACGGCCGCCGCGCCATCCGTGGGAAGACGATTCCTCAATGGTCACAGACGTTGGGGCCGCTCCCCAAAGTCCCGGCAAGGTAACCCCGGACCAGGGTCTCCGTTTCCTGGCTGGGGCTGCCGGTGATCACCCTGATACCTTGTGCGGCCAGACGGGATTCGTCTGCCCCTCCCCGGAAATTATTCTGGAGTCCGCCCTGTCTCCCCCGGCCGCTTCGACAGGTGCTCATATCCAACCACTCCTTTTGGGAAAACCGGTTATTATTTGTGAATCCATTTGATCAAATACTATGCCAACGATAAATTTGAGCAGGATAGAGGATTCTGCCAGGACGCTATGAGTTTTAAGGAGCAAAATGCTCCCTAAGTTCGCCAGAAAGGAAGCAAAATGCTCCCTAAGTCCTCAGGACGCAGACCCCCATCTTTTCTCTTCCATAAAAAATTTCCTGGTATTTCAGGATGGGCAGACAGTCCGGAGGTTAGGGCGGGGTGATCCCCTTCCGGGCCACCATGACCAGGCAGGCCCCGGTGGGGAGATGCAACTTTTTTCCCAGCTTTTCCAGATAAGGATAATAGCGCAAAAGGCGGCGATTCTTCCAAGGAGGAAAGAAGACGGCCTGGCCGCGGCGGAGATCTGCCAGCTCCGGGCAGCCGGAGAGGAGGCGCCTTAAGCCTCTGGCAGTGAGGAAATGGACCTGGCGCCACAGGGAAGGCCGGAACCAGGACCTGATGAGCCGTTTCAGGGTCCAGGGGCTGTAGCGGTTCAGCACGGCCACCGCCACAAACCCTCCGGCGCGCAGCACCCGGACCATCTCCTGAAGGACCGTCTCCCGCTCCCTCATGAAGTCCAGGGCCAGAACGCATAATACTCCATCGAAACTTGCATCCCCAAAGGGTAGAAGGGAGGCCAGGCCCTGGACCCAGGCGAGGGCCGGGCCTTCCGGCCTGCTCTTGTCTCGGGCCCGGGCCAGCATGGGGCCGGAGGCGTCGAGTCCCACCACCCCTGCCCCCCGCCGGGCCAGGGCCAGGGAGAGGTTGCCGGTGCCGCAGCCAACTTCCAGGAGGCGCAGACCACTAATCTCAGGGAGGAGGGCAAAGATGGCCTCCTGCTCCACCCGGTCCACCAACTGCCCCAGGGGGGTGCGGTACCAGCGGTCATAAGCCGCGGCTTGGCCGCCGAAGGTTGGACCCATGGACCCGGATTTTTTCCTTAGATGGCTTTCCTGGGGGGGGTGAGCCCGTAGCGGGTGATTTTGCGGCGCAGGGTGCCTTTGTCGATGCCCAGTTCCCGGGCGGTGGCCAGGCGCCGCCACTGATGGCGTTCCAGCGCCTCCCCCAGGGCCCTTTTTTCGATCTCCGCCAAGGTCATGCCGGTGAGGAGCAGACCCGACTGATCTTCCGGTTGCAGGTGCTCCGGCAGATGCCGGGGCTGGATAAGTCCCGAGGGGCAGAGGATGAAGGCGTGTTCGATGGCGTTTTCCAGTTCCCGGACGTTGCCCGGCCAGCCGTGTTCCATGAAGACGGCCAGCACCTCGTGGCTCAAGCCCAGGATCCTTTTTTCCTTCAGCTTGTTGAACCGCTCGATGAAGTGCTGGGCCAACAGGGGGATGTCCTCTTTGCGTTCGGCCAGCCGGGGCAAGGTCAGCTTCACCACATTGATGCGGTAGTAGAGATCGGTGCGAAAGGCCCCTTCTGCCACCAGCTTGGGCAGGTCCCGATGGGTGGCGGTGATGATGCGCACGTCGGCCTTGAGGCTTTTGGAAGATCCCAGGGGCATATAGGACCGATCTTCCAGGACCCGGAGCAGCCGCACCTGCAGGGCCGGAGAAATGTCGCCGATTTCGTCCAGGAACAGGGTCCCTTTTTCCGCCAGGGCAAAGCGGCCCAGTCTGTCCTTCCGGGCATCGGTGAAGGCCCCGGCGGTGTGCCCGAAGAGCTCCGATTCCAACAGGGTATCCGGAAGCGCCCCGCAGTTTACCGCCACGAAGGGGCCTTGAGCCCGGCGGCTCAGGTTGTGCAGGGCCCGGGCCACCAGTTCCTTGCCGGTGCCGGACTCCCCCTGGATGAGCACGGTGCTGTCGGAGCGGGCGATCTCCGGCAGCATGGCGAAGATTTTGCGCATCTGGGGAGACTTGGACAGGATGTCCCCCAGGCGGTATTGCCGGTGGATCTCCCGGCGCAGTTCCTCCACCAGGCTTAGATCCCGGAAGGTCTCCACCCCGCCGATGATCTCCCCGCTCTCGTCCTTGAGGAGGGCGGTACTGACGCTGATGGGGATTTCCCTGCCGTCGGCCCGGAGGATGGCGATGGCCCGGTTGACCACGGGCTTGCCGGTCTCCAGGGTGTGCCGCAGCACACAGGCCGATTCACAGACGCTGGCCCGGAAGACTTCGCAGCACGGCTGCCCCAGGGCTTCCGCCGCGGGTAAGCCGATGATCTCCTCCGCGGCCTGGTTGAAAAAAGTCACCCGCCAGTCCAGGTCCACCGTGAACACGCCGTCGGCTATGCTGTTCAGGATGATTGCGGTTTGGGTGGGGAGGTGGGGCGCAGGTCTGACTTGGGCGCGCTCCTGGCTTGAGTCCCTCTGGCCGCGCGCCCCTGGAGCTGCCGCCCCGGGATTTGCTTTTCTAACCGTTCCCAGACCTCCTGGAGAAGTTCCTGTAATTTCATATTATTATATTCCATTATCGTCCCGCCTTCAAGCCGCCCCGGGTGCAAAAGGTGACGGTTAATAGCTCACTTCCCCTTGGTTTTCCAAATAAGAGAGCTCTTTTCGCAGCCACTCGTTTTCCTTCTCCAGTTCCTCCACCCTTTTCACCAGCCAGGCTGCTTCTTCCCGGCTTAAGCCGTCCGGGCCTTGAGCCAGCTTATCCTTGATCTGGGCCATTCTGGTGCTCATCATCGGCTGCCTCCTGGGGGTTTATGCATTTCCGGCCTGGGGTCATCAAGCCAATGACCGTTTGCTGCTTGGCTAGCGCCAGAGCGGTAACGATCCTGCTCTTCCCGCTACCGCCCGGGACGCAGGCTCGAAGGTTAATCAGCAGGCGCATTTTTCTTTAGGCCCGTTCGGTGAGCTGATGGCACCGGGGGCATCGGACCTCCGCGCAAGGAATGCCCTGTTCATGGGGGACCCGGAACCCGCAGGCCGGGCACTGACAGAACCCACCCGGCCCTAATCCACGTGCGGCCGGGGGACTGGCGGGACCGCGGTCTATGCCCCGTCTTCTGGTCTTAGACTGCCCCTGGCAGGGGGACCCCTTTTCCTCCCGCCAGCCGCTGCGGTAGCGGCGCAGCCCCCGGCAGCCGGGCAGCCAAAACCTGGGATGATCCAGGGTGTTCTGCCAGTATGATTGCACGACTTCCGGCACCTCCCCGGCCACGCCGCTCACCACGGTGAGGCCGAGGTGCCGGGCATAGCGCAGGAGGTCGGCGCTCAAGGCCCCGCAGATCAAGGTGGTGACCCCCTGGTTCCGCAACTCTTGCAGGCGTTGGGCCGCATCCAGATGGGGCAGCGCCAGTTCCTGCCCTGCGCTCGCCGGGGCGGGCTCTTCCGGGAAAATCCGAATCCGGGAACACCAGTTCAATACGGGGGCCACCCGGGACCGCAAGACTGCAATGCCCAGCATTCTAAACTCCCACCAGGCTCAACCTGTGCAAACGGAGCGATAACAAAATGCAGATAGTTCTCAAACCACTTAGCAGATTGCGTGCCAATCCCCTTTATCAGCGCATCTCTGGGCTTGGATCAGCAGACCCAATTTTTCGGGCCGCAAAATGCACCCCGTTTCCGAGAATATCTTGTTTCCGACTTTTAGCGAGTTGTGCAGTTGCTTTTCCCCAAGACCCAGAAACACCTGATAGAGGCCACTGCCTTGTCTGGGCCGGGAGAATCTGGCACATGGCATAGACCTTGCTCACAACCCAAAAATAACCTTAGGCAATTTTGGCAGGAGATCTTCCAGCTTCAGCCTCCAGGGATTTGACCTTCAAAGCCGCTTGGGGGGTTCGGGAGGGCTAACATGGGTAATCGGACCGGGAGGAAAGTGGGCGCCATCCTGGTGGCAGGCGGCGGCATCGCCGGGATGCAGGCCAGCCTGGATGCCGCGGCCGCGGGGTTTAAGGTCTATCTCGCGGAGCGGGACATCTCCATCGGCGGGGTGATGGCCCAGTTGGACAAGACCTTCCCCACCAACGACTGCTCCACCTGCCTCATATCCCCCAAGCTCATCGAAATCGCCAAGCACCCGGACATCG
Organism: Syntrophobacterales bacterium; assembly: GCA_020060385.1. GTDB lineage: Bacteria > Desulfobacterota > Desulfobaccia > Desulfobaccales > 0-14-0-80-60-11 > SURF-52. Next base: position 10,043 of record JAGVAH010000057.1, read on the forward strand.
AGATCCTGACCCAGGCAGAAATCGTGCGCCTGGAGGGGGAAGCGGGGCATTTTACCTTGACGCTTAAGCGGCAACCCCGTTATATTGACGCGGCCAAGTGCAATGCCTGCGGCGCCTGCGCGGCGGCCTGCCCGGTGCAATTTCCTTCCAACTTCGACGAGGGCCTGGGAACCCGCCCCGCGGCCTACCGCCATTTCCCCCAGGCAGTGCCCTCCACCTTTGCCATCAAGAAATACGACCGGGCTCCCTGCCGCGGAACCTGTCCCGCGGGCATCAACGTCCAGGGTTATGTGCAGCTCATCAAGATCGGCAAATACCAGGAAGCGATGCAGCTCATCATGGAGCGCCTGCCCCTGCCCGGGGTCCTGGGGCGTATTTGCCCCCACCCTTGCGAGGACCAATGCCGCCGCCGGGAGGTGGATGCCCCGGTGGCCATCTGCGGGCTCAAGCGCTTCGCCGCGGACCAGGTGGATCTGGGGGTCATCTCCCTGCCCCTGGTGGCAGCCAGGGCGGAAAGGATTGCCATTATCGGCTCCGGCCCCGCGGGCCTGGCCTGCGCCTATCATCTGGCCCGGCGGGGTTACCGGCCCACCATTTTCGAAGCCCTGCCCTTACCCGGGGGCATGCTCCGGGTGGGCATCCCTGACTACCGCCTCCCCAAGGAGGTGTTGGATCGGGAGATCGACCATATTTTGCGGCTGGGAGTGAGATTGCAGACCAATACCGCGCTGGGCCGGGATTTCACCCTGGATGATCTATTTAAGCAGGGCTATCAAGCCGTGTTCCTGGGGATCGGCTGCCACCGGGGCAAACCCCTGGGCATTCCCGGAGAGGAGGCGGACGGCGTCATTCAAGGGGTGGAGTTTCTCAGGCGACAAAACCTGTCCGAGCCCTTAACGTTGGGACGGAGGCTGGCCGTCATCGGCGGCGGCAACGTGGCCCTGGACGTGGCCTGCACCGCGCGTCGCCTGGGCGCGCAAGTGACCATCGTCTACCGCCGCTCCCGGGAAGAGATGCCCGCGTTCGCCCATGAAATCGAGCAGGCCCTGTGCGAAGGGGTGGAGATCCTTTACCTGGCCGCGCCCCTTAAAGTGGTGACCGGCAGCCACGGCCAAGTCACCGCCTTGCTCTGCCAGAAGATGGAACTGGGGGAGCCCGACCCCTCGGGCCGCCGCCAGCCGGTGCCCCTTCCCGGAGCCACCTTCCAGCTGCCGCTGGAGATGGTGGTCCCGGCCATCGGCCAGGAAGCGGCCCCGGAGCCGCTTAAAGCCTGCGGCCTCAAACTCTCCCGCCGGGGGACCATAGAAGTCAACGCTGTAACCTACGAGACTTCCCGGCCTGGGGTCTTTGCCGGGGGGGGACGTGCACACCGGCCCCTGGATCGCCATTGAGGCGGTGGCCGGGGGGATGGAGGCCGCGGCATCCATTGACCGCTATCTCCAGGGCCTGGACCTGAGCTCCGGCCGCGGCCAGGGCCAGGAAGCCCAACGGCGCTGGGCGGCAATTGCCAAGGACCTGGAAGCTCGGCCCCGGGAAGTGATGTCCGCCCTGCCCCCGGATTACACCTGCGCCTGTTTCGACGAGATTGCCCAGGGCTTTACTGCCGAGCAGGCCCAGAAGGAGGCCGACCGCTGTCTCAACTGCGGCGGCTGTTCTGAATGTATTCAGTGCGTGGAGGCCTGCCAGGCCGGGGCCATAGACCACCTGCAGACGCCCCGGGAGCAGACCCTGGAAGTGGGCGCCTTGATCCTGGCCCCGGGGTTCAGGCCCGTCGATGCCCATTTGAAGCCTGAGTACGGCTACGGCCGCTATCCCAATGTCATCACCTCCCTGGAGTTCGAGCGGGTGCTGTCCGCCACCGGTCCTTTCGGCGGCCGCGTGCAGCGGCCCAGCGACGGCCAGGAGCCCAAGAAAATCGCCTGGATTCAGTGTGTGGGCTCCCGGGACCCGTCCATGGGCCGGGAATATTGCTCCTACGTCTGCTGCATGTACGCGGCCAAGCAGGCCATCATTACCCGGGAACACGCCCCCCAGATTGAGCCCACCATCTTTTTCATCGACTTCCGGGCCCAGGGCAAGGGGTTCGACCGCTACTACGAGCGGGCCCGGAGCGAGCACGGGGTGCGCTTCATCCGGGCCATGATCTCCCGGGTGGCCCAAGACCCCCGCTCCCATAACCTGGAGCTGAATTACGTGGACGGGGATGACCGCATGCAGACGGAGGAATTCCACCTGGTGGTGCTCTCGGTGGGTCTCACCCCCCACCCGGCCTCCCGGCAACTGGCCCTGGTGTGCGGCATCGATACGGATAAATGGGGCTTCGTGGCCAACCCGCCCTTTAAGATGGTGGAGACCAGCCGCAAGGGGGTCTTCACCTGCGGGGTCTACCAGTCGCCTAAGGATATCCCCGAGAGCGTGGTCCAGGCCTCTGCGGCCGCGGGGGCTGCGGCCACACTTTTGAGCGAGGCCCGGGGCACTTTATTATCCAAGGAAGAATATCCCCCGGAACAAGATACCTCCGGGGCGGAACCCCGCATCGGCGTTTTTGTCTGCCATTGCGGCATCAACATCGCCGGGGTGGTGGACGTGGCGAAGGTCAGCGATTACTGTCTCACGCTGCCGCACGTGGTTTATGCGGATCACTACACCTTCACCTGCGCCACCGACTCTTTAGAGGCCATGCGCCAGGTGATCGAGGAGCACCGGCTCAATCGGGTAGTGGTGGCTTCCTGCAGTCCCCGGACCCACGAAGCCCTGTTCCAGGACAACCTGCGCAAGGCCGGTCTCAACAAGTATCTGTTCGAGATGGCCAATATCCGGGACCAGGACTCCTGGGTGCACCAGAAAAACCCCGGTCTGGCCACCGAGAAGGCCAAGGAACTGGTGAAAATGGCGGTGGCCCGGGCCGCAGTGCTGGAGCCCTTAAGGGAAATGCCGGTCCCGGTCAATCAACGGGCCCTGGTGGTGGGCGGCGGCCTCGCAGGTTTGACCGCGGCCCAAACCATCGCCGATGCGGGATATCGGGTCTATCTTCCTGACCTGCAACAGCGCTTCGGGGGAAGCCTGGCCCAAGACATGCGCTACACCCTGGAAGGCCATGCCATCCAACCCTTTGTGCACGAAGTGGTGACCCGGGTGGAAATGCATCCCAATATCCGTTGGTGGGAAGAGGCCCGAATCATCGGCTTCTCCGGACACCAGGGGAATTTCCGGTGTGAATTGGAGTCGCCCCGGGGCAAGTGGGCGGTTCACATCGGCGCAGTGGTGGTGGCCACCGGCGGCCAGGAATGCCCCCCCCAGGATTATCTGTACGGGGAGCATACCAAGGTGTTGACCCAAATCGAGTTGGAAGCCCTATTGGCGGATGCGCCGAGGGACTTGGGCGAGGCCCCCACGGTGGCCATGATTCAATGCGTGGGCTCCCGGGAGCCGGAGCATCCGTATTGCAGCCGCATCTGCTGCGGCGAGGCCGTGAAAAATGCCCTGAAAATCAAGGAAATCCGTTCCCAGGCCCAAGTATATATCCTCTACCGGGACATGCGCACTTACGGCCTAAAGGAGATCTACTATAAAAAGGCCCGGGATCTGGGGGTGCGCTTCATCCGCTATGAACCTCCCCGCAAACCGGAGGTGAGCCCCGCAGGTGAGGGCCTGATGGTCTCCGTCTTTGATCAGAACCTGAAGGCCACCATCCACCTGCAAGCTGATTATCTGGCCCTGTCCGCGGCCATCCGGCCCCATCCGGTGGCTCAGGAGATTGCCGCTCTCATGAAGCTGCCCCTGGACGCAGACGGCTATTTCATGGAAGCCCACCTAAAACTGCGGCCCCTGGACTTTGCGGTCAATGGCATCTTTCTCTGCGGCCTGGCCCACAGCCCCAAGTTCATCGAAGAGTCTATCGCCCAGGGCCAGGGAGCCGCGGCCCGGGCCCTGGGGGTCCTGGCCCAGAGGGTCATGTACGTGGGCGGCGCGGTGGCCGTGGTGGACCCCCAAAAATGCGCCATTTGCCTCACCTGCCTGCGCACCTGCCCCTTCGGGGTGCCCCGGGTGGACCCCGCCGAAGGCGTCATTACCATTGACGCCGCGGCCTGCCAGGGCTGCGGCAGCTGCGCCAGCGCCTGCCCCAGGAAGGCCATTGAAGTGATGCATTACCGGGATCGGCAATTTCTCCCCAAGATTGGCGCGATTCAAAGTTCTGATGCTTCTGATAGTGTTATTGACGGCAGGGCAGGTCATTAATCCCCTTTATCTACTTATGCCATTTTGCAATCAAAAGACATTGAACTGTAGGGGCGAATCTTGTATTCGCCCTGTGCGGGCGGGCGAACACAAGGTCCGCCCCTACAAGAAAATTGCCGTTAGATTGCGACTTGCTATTTTTCTTGTCACCCTGAGCCGCAGGCGAAGGGTCTAGTTATGGAAATTACTAGATTCTTCGCTCAGAAGGACAATATGGCAGATCAGGAGGTTTCGCCATAGCTTCTAGCGAGAAAGAAAGATGGAGATTTGTTCGATAACTGACCATAAGGGACCGGGGTGGATACCCAGCAGAAAAACGAGGAGGAAAATGGCGCCGCTGGCCAAGCCCACGGCCAAGTCCGGAGGGGTTATCAAGAATTCCCGGCGGCGCGGCCGCAAATAGAGGGAAGTCAGCACCTTGAAGTAGTAATAGATGGAAAAGACCACCGTGGTGATGCCGATGACCGCCAGGATAAGGCAATCCGCCTTGATGAGGGCCCAAAATAAAAAGATCTTTCCCAGGAATCCCGCGGTGGGAGGCAGGCCGGCCAGGGAGAGCAAGCAGCAGGCAAAGACCGCGCTCCGCCAGGGATGGGAAAAGCCCAGGCCCTGAAAATCCTCCAGTTCATCCAGGTCTGCCTGGGGTTCCGAAAGGCTGCCGAGGATGCCGAAGGCACCCAGGTCCATCAAGGCATAGACTGTCAGATAGAAGAGCAATGCCGGGAGGCTGCCCTGTTTCACGGCCACCAGAGCCATGAGCAGATAACCCATCTGGGCCACCGAAGAGTAGGCCAGCAATCGCTTGACCTTGGTCTGATAGACCGCGGTGATATTGCCCAGGGCCATGGTGAGCACGGCCAGAACCCAGAGGACCGGCCAGGCCATCTCCCAGGCGGGCTCCCCCAGGTTGAGGGCCAGGCGCAGCAGCGCGGCAAAGAGGGCCACCTTGGAGCCGGTGGAGAGGAAGGCGGTCACCGGCGCCGGGGCCCCTTCGTAAACGTCCGGGGTCCAGAGGTGGAAGGGCACCAGGGAGATTTTAAAGCCGATGCCCACGAAAATGAGGCTTAGAGCCAGGAAATAAAGGGGCATAGGTACAGCCTGGGAGACCCCGGCCAGGGAAGCCTTGATCTCCAGGGTGCCGGTGGCCGCATAGAGCAAGGCGATGCCGAAGGTCAGGAAGGCAGAGGCCACCGCGCCCAGGATGAAGTACTTCACACCGGCTTCCAGGGCCGTGGTCTCCCGGCGGCGGCTAGCAATGAGTACGTAAAGGGAGAGGGACAGCAATTCCAGGCCCAAAAAGAAGATGAGCCAATGCACGGCGGCGGCGACCAACACCATCCCCAAAGCGGCATAGATCATCAGGGCAAAAAGCTCGTCCCCGGCGAAGTTACGCACCTGGGCATAGCGGTGCAGGAAAAACAGGCTGAGGAGGGTGATGGACATCAAGAGGATGGTAAAGAACCGGGAGTAACTCCCCAGGTCCACCATGCCCAGGAAAGCGGCGGAGCCGGGGGCCATCAGGAGCGCGGCCAATCCGGCCCCCAACGCCGTCAGGGAGGCCAGACCGAACAGTACCCAGGAAGGACGGCGGGGCAGGAAGGCGCCGGCGCCGAAAATTGCCAAGCCCCCGGCGGACAGGATGAGCAGCGGCAGAATATCCAACCAATGTATCAGCATAACGGGCAAATTCACCAGCCGCCGCGGCCTTGGAATCGCGGCGCCCCGGAAATATTCCCTAGGGCCACGGTCCGGCGCGCCGTTTGGTGGGGCCTCAGAAGCGCGGCGGCTCTTTGCGGCATTGCCGCTAGTTGCTTCCCTCTAAGCGAAGAGTTCCCGATCACGAATCTTCCGGGCATCAGTATAGTCCTCGTCCCACCAGGGCACCTCCCCCGCACTGCGGGGAGGCTTGGCCAGCACCAGCTTCTTTTTGGCCTTCTTCACCTCCTGCCGCTTTACCCGAAAATGGTAGTGGTCGAAGAGGCGCAGCGCCTCGACAACATAAGAGACTGCAATGCGGCGGTCCCTTATGAGTAGCAGGTTTTCCCCGTTCTTTGTGTCCGCGGTGGAGGAGAAGTTATAGGAGCCGAGATAGACCCGGGCCGTGGGCTTGTCGAAATCGATGACCACGAATTTGTGGTGCATGCGGTTACCGCCACCGCCCTTGGGCTCCGCGGAGAACGGTTCCGGGATGTTCTTGGTGAGGGCCCCGGGGTACACCGGCGCCACATTGCCATCGGGTTTCAGCAAATCGATACCGCCCACCTTACGGTCGGAAATACCATAGACGAAGATGGAGTCGTCTTGGGTAACTGCCTTAATGGCCTCCAGAATGACCCCCGGGGTCTGGTAGAGGAACGCCAGGGAATAGAACAGGCTCGACTTGGTCTGCGTCCCGATGTCCTCGGCAATCTCCTGCAACAGGGCGTTCTTGGGTGCATGGGGCGAGAATCCCACCCGCGCGTCTATCCCTGCTAATCCGAGATCCCTCCATTGGGCCGCGGCTGTTTTTCCAAATCCGGAAGCATCGTCATTTTGCCAGTAGGCGTCAAAGGCTGCGAGGAAGGCCTGGACCGCGTTTTGGCCTTGCATCACCACGGCGTTATTCGCTTGCACAAAGAACCCCCGCCAGGAGAAATTGGTGGAGCCGCACACCACTGTCTGCACCTGGGGACCGTCGACCACGATGGTCTTGTTATGCTGCAATTTGCCCAGGTGTTGGCGCTTCACCTGGTCCTTACCGGCTGAGAGTGACAACCGCTTCTCCGCCAGCGTCTCAGCCGCCTGGGCCGCGCCATGGGGTCCATCATTGTCGATGATTACCCTCAGCCTTGGGCCGAGCTGTTCCAGGCGTGAGACGACCTCCGGTTGGTTAAGATCATAGGCCACCACTCGCACCTGAGCCTGCTGGTCGGCGAGCGCCCGGTCAAGCACCTCGAGGATGGCGTCCCGGGCCTCGAACCCCATCCACGCCAGGGCCTCTTCAGCCTTGGGATGGGTGGGCTCGAAGGTCAATCCTTTGTCTGCCTCCGGCGGCAGCAGCTGGTCGATGGGCCCCGCGGCTTCGTATCTTTCCACGAAGGCCTGGGAAGACACGAAGCCGCGGGTGAAGGCCACGTTGAGCTGTCCCGGATAGGTCTCCCGCCGCAGTTCGATTGCAGCCTTCTGGGTCTCCCCGTAGCTCAGCTCCTCTGCTTCGTTCATGAAAACCGGAGCGACCTGGTAGATGAATTCGCCGGGGAGGTCGGCATGGCGCGGGAAATGCACCCAACGGAATTTCTGGATCGGTGCGAGTCTGGTGGGTTGAGGCTTCGGGTTTACCTTGCCATCGACGCCGAGGAAAGACAGGCGATTTTTCAAGGGGAAGAACTGGTAGCCGCCGGGTTCCTGATACTCAATGGCAAAGCCTACGAAATCCTGGGGTGGCTTGCCGTTTCTCCAGTTCATTGCCAGGAGGGTCATACCGTCGCCGCGATGAAGTTTCAGTGTAAACAACGCGGCCGCGTTCCTGCCACTAACCTGAAATTCACCACTCATAGTCAATCCTCCAAGTAAGAATTAAGGTCGGGTAACTGCCTCAAAAATGGACACGAAATGCCTAACAACTTCATATTATATGCCTCACCTTGCCGCCACGGCCAGGTCTGTGAGGCTCAACCTCCAAGGCTTCGGGCCAGCATGGGGAACTGACCCCACATGACTTGTAGGGAAGACTCGAACAATCGCAAGACCGGTCCCGGGTGCAGACCGATATAGAGCACCGGCAGGGCCATGACCGCCAGGATCAACACTTCCCGGGGGGTAACATCCCGGAGGGGCTGGACACGGCGGCTTTCACCAAAGAGGCTGTCCTGGACCATCCGCAAGATGTAGATAACCGTGAGGAGGACCCCCACGAAGGCCAGGACGGCAATGAGCGGCCGGATCTGGAAAGCGCCCAGGAGAATCAAGATCTCCCCCACGAAATTGTTGAGTCCCGGCAACCCCATGGAGGATAGGGCAAAGAACAGGAAAAACGCGGAAAACACCGGCATCTGTTGCCAGAGGCCGCCCATGTCCTGAAAATTCCGGGACCCCAGGCGTTCATCCAACATGCCCACCATCACAAAGAGGGCCGACGTGGAAATGCCGTGGTTGAACAGTTGCAAGAGGGAGCCGCTCAGGGCCATGAGGTTCCAGATACCCAGGGCGAGGACCATCAGGCCCATGTGGCCGATGCTGGAATAGGCCACCAGACGTTTGATATCCGTTTGGGCCAGGGCGATCCAGGCCGCGTAAAACATCCCCACCAACCCCAGGGCCAGGAGCAGGGGGATGGAGGCCTGAGCCGCTCCGGGAAACAGGGGAAAGGCAAACCGGAAGAAGGCATAAAACCCGGTTTTCAGAAGGAGTCCGGCCAGGTCCACGCTGCCCGCGGTGGGGGCCTCGGTGTGGGCGTCCGGCAGCCAGGTATGCAGCGGCACCAGGGGAATCTTGACCGCGAAGGCCAGCAGAAAGGCGGCATAGAGCCAACCCTCCACGGTGGGGCTCAAGGGGGTCTGGCTCAATTGATAGAGGGAGAAGGTGTACTCCCCGGTCTGGTGGCCGTGGAGGACATAGAGGACCAAGAGGGCGATCAACATAAAGAGGCTGCCGCCAAAAGTGAACAAAACAAATTTGACCGCGGCGTAGATCCGCCGGGCATGGCCCCAGATTCCCAGCAAAAAGAACATGGGAATGAGCTGAATCTCCCAGAAGAGGTAGAAGAGCAGGAGATCGGTGGCCATAAAGAGGCCCATGAGGCAGCCCTCCAGGAACAGCAGGAAAAAGTGGAAGAGCCCCACCTTGAGGTTGATGGCGGTCCAGGAGATGAGTACGGAGATCACCGTCAGGAAGGCGGTAAGCCAGAGGAGCAACAGACTCAGCCCATCCAGCCCGAGGCTAAAGCGGGCCCCTATTCCCTCCAGCCAGGGGTAGTCCACCGCCAGGAGCCAGGTGCCCGTAGGGCCCGAGTGGGGCTGGAGGTCCAGGAAGAAAAGGAGGCTGATCAAGGCCATTTGCATCAGGGAAAGGATCAGGCTGACCCACCGGCAGAGGCGCGGCTGGTAGCCGGCCCCGAGAGCCAAGAGGCTCCCCGCCAAGGGAAAAAAGACCAGCACCAGCAGCAAGGAATCAGCAGTCATCAAACCCCTGCCCCATCAGAGAAAAAACTTCAGCGCCAAAGCGGTTAACAACAGAGTCAAGCCCACCAGCAACATCTTCACATAGGTGGACAGCCGGCCGCTGGTCCCATGCCCCAGCCCCCGGGAGAGCACCTCGACGCCGGCCGCCGCGCCCTTCAACCCCCGGTCTATCCCCCCTTCATCCGCGCCTTGCCACCAGAAAACGGCCAGCCGGCGGTACGGCCCCACCAGGAGGTATTGATAGAGTTTATCCAGGTAAAAAGCCTCAAAGAGGAGGGCCTGCCAGCCGGGAGCCCTCCAGGCCGGGCCGGGAGGCCGGTAGAGATAACAGGTGAGGATGATCACGGCCACGATGATCAGGGCGCTGCCCACGCCCATGCCCAGCTCATAGGCCAGGGGGGCCCCCAGGTCCACCCGGCTCCCCGGCATAGAGGACAGATAAACCCCCAACCATCTCTTTCCCGGGCCGAAGGGCAGGTTCAGCATGCCGTCTAACAGGGCCAGCAGCGCCAGGGGCCACAAAATATAGGCCATAAAATTGGGCACCGGCTTGATTTCCTCCGGGGTGCTGCCATCGGGCCGGTCCTGAAAAACCAGGCAAAAGAGGCGAAAGGTATAAAGGGGGGTGATGAAAGCCGCCACCGTCGCCAACACCCAAAACACCTTATAGCTGACCCCGGGGCTGATGAAGGTGGCCAGGAGGATGCGGTCCTTGCTGAAAAAGCCGCCGATCATGGGAAAGGCGCTCAAGGCCAGGGCGCCGATCAAGAAGGGCCAATAGATATGGGGCAGGAGACGGCGCAGGTTGCCCATTTTAAAGATGTCATGCTCCCCGGCCAGGGCCTGAATCACATAGCCCGCGGTCAGAAAGAGGAGAGACTTGAAAAAGGCATGGGACAGGAGGTGAAACATGCCGCCGATGATATCCGCGGCGCCCACGGCCAGCACCATGTAGCCCACCTGGCTGATGGTGGAATAGGCCAGGACCCGCTTGATATCCCGCTGGCCCAAAGCCGCTGCGGCCCCGTAGATGGTGGTGACCGCGCCCACCCCGGCGATGATCATCAAGGCCAGGGGCGATTGGCTGACTATGGGAAACATCCGTATCAGGAGGTAGACGCCGGCGGTGACCATAGTGGCCGCGTGAATCAGGGCGGAGACCGGGGTGGGTCCGGCCATGGCGTCCGGCAGCCACACCGTCAGGGGTAGTTGCGCGGACTTGCCCATGGCCGCCCACAAAAGCAGCAGGCTCAACAGGGCAGCCAGACCCGGGCTCAGCATGGTGGCATGGTGGTGGAGGTCACTAAGGGAGAGGCTGTGGAACAGGTAGACCAACAGGGCTAAGGCAATGCCGAAGGCCACGTCGCCGATGCGGGTGACCACAAAGGCCTTGCGGCCGGCCGCGGCGTTGGCCGGATCGCTATACCAGAAGCCGATAAGGGCATAGGAGCAGAAACCCACCCCTTCCCAGCCCAGATAGAAAAAGAGCAGGTTGTCCGCCAGGGTGATCACCAGCATGGCGAAGACAAAAAGGTTCAGGTAGCAGAAATACCGGGCCCAGTCCTCATCCTCCCTCATGAAGCCGACGGAGTAAAGGTGGATAATATTGGAGACGAAGGTGACCATCAGGGCCATGAGCGCGGCCAGGGGATTATACAGGAGACTGAAGGAGACGGAAAAATCCCCCACCGCCAGCCAGTCCAGCAGAGTTACCTGCAGGGTGCCCTGCCCCAGGAGGACAAAGCCGGCCACCGCCATGACCAGGGCCCCCAGCACTGCGGCGCAAGCCACCCCCTCCCCCAGCCGCCGGGGTAAACGCCACCCCACCAGGGCATTGAACATCGCCCCGATTAAGGGAAAAAGCAGCATGAAGGTAAGAATAAGGTCCACGTCAGCCCTGCAATTGTTGGTAGTCGTCGGCCTTGACCGAGCCGGTGCGCCGTTGGGCATAGACGATGAGGGCCAGACCCACCGCCACTTCGGCCGCGGCTACCGCGAAGATAAAGATGACAAAGGCCTGGCCATCCAGATGCCGCCAGCGGAGGGAGGCCGCGATAAAGGCCAGGGCTGCAGCATTTAACATAATCTCCACGCCGATGAGGATCATGATCAGGCTGCGCCGGGCGGCGGCGCAGGCTGCGCCCATGAGGAAAAGGAGCGAAGCCAGGATGAGGATGTGACTGTAAGGGGCGATCATGGTTTTTCCTCGGGGTTAGTGTCCTTGCGGCCCAGATAAAAGGCCCCCGCCAGGGCCACCAAGAGCAGGAAGGAGGCGATTTCCACGGCAAACCAGTAGCGGCGGTAGACAAAGAGGCCAAACTCCCGGGGGCTGGCCTGGGCCAGGGGGAGCAGGGTCTGCGGGGCGGGCCCCTGCCAAATCAAGAATACCATAGTCAACCCGGAGATGGCGCTCAAGGACAGGGCCGGGAACCACTGTTTAAGCCATTGGCCCGCAGATACCGGAGTAACGTCGATTTTAAGCATCATGACGATGAAGATGAACAGCACCATGATGGCCCCGGCGTAGATGATGATCTCCAGCAGCGCCAGCAGGGGCGCGCCCAGGAGATAAAAGAGGGGGGCCAGGCCGAAAAAGGAGACGATCAGATAGATGACCGCGTGCATGGGGTTACGCCGGGTGATGGCCAGGGCGGTGGCCGCCAGGATGATGATTCCCAGAACGTAGAAAATGACGCCGTAGAATGTCATAGCCGGTTACCTCGCTACCTCATGGCAGGTTGCTCCGGCGATTTACCGGCTTGGCTTCCTGGAGGTGCTCGCCTTTACCCCCCACCGCGGTCACCCCGGCATGGCGGTAAAAATTGTAGTCCCGGTTCTTGCCCCCATGGTCCACCAGGAGGTCTTCCTTTTCCGCCACCAGGGTCAAGATGTCGTATTGGCAGGTTTCGAAATGCGGAGTCAGTTGGATGGCCAGGGTGGGACAGGCCTCTTCGCATAAGCCGCAATAGATGCACCTGGCAAAGTTAATGCGAAACCAGGAGGCAAAGCGGCGGCCGTCTTCCCGCTGGCTGGACTGCATGGAGATGCAGCTCACCGGGCAGACCCCGGAGCAGAGGTAACAGGCCACGCAACGTTCGTCGCCGTCCGGGTCCCGGGTAAGAATGATGCGGGCCCGGGAGCGCTCCGGCAGCGGCCGGTGGTATTCCGGATAAGCCTCGGTGATGGGCCGCCGGAAGAGGTGGATGAAGGTGGTGGCGAACCCCCGGACCAACTCCCCCAGGCCTTCCCAGGCCGCTGCCAGAAAATTTCTCCTTGGCTCCATGTTCAGGCCCTCAAAAGGAGCAGAACGGCTCCGGTCACCACGATGTTCAGCAGGGCCAGGGGCACCAGCAGCTTCCAGCCCAGGTGCATGAGCTGGTCATACCGCAGACGGGGCAGCGTGCCCCGCATCCAGATCATGAAAAACACCACCCCCAGGACCTTGAGGAAGAACCAGACCAGGGGCGGCAACCAGGGCCCCCGCCAGCCCCCCAGGAAAAAGACGGCCACCAGGGACCCCATGACCACCATGGTCACGTACTCCCCCAGGAAGAAGAGCCCGAAGCGCATGCCGCTATATTCCGTATGGTACCCGGCCACCAATTCGTTCTCCGCTTCCGGCAGGTCGAAGGGGATCCTCTTGGTCTCCGCCACCGCGCTCACGAAAAAAATGAGGAAACTGAGAGGCTGCACCAGCAGGAAGGGGTAGCGGCTCTGGGCCGCCACGATCTCCACCAGACTGAAGGAGCCCGCCAGCATGACCACCGGCACCAGGGCCAGCCCCAGGGAGAGCTCGTAGCTGATCATCTGGGCCGCCCCCCGGATGCCCCCCAGAAGGGCGTACTTGGAGTTGGAAGACCAGCCCCCCAATGCCACGCCATAGACGCCGATGGAGGACAGGGCCAGGGCATAGAGCAGGCCCACGTTCAGGTCGGCCACCACCAGGGGGATGCGGCGGCCGCCGATAACCCAATCCTGACCGAAAGGCACCACCGCGAAGATGAGCAGGGCCGTGGCCGCCACCACCGCCGGGGCCAGGAGGAAAATCAGGCGGTCGGCCTTTGCCGGCGCCAGATCTTCTTTGGTGAGGAGCTTGACCGCGTCCGCCAGGGGTTGCATGAGACCCAAGGGGCCGGCCCGGTTGGGTCCCAGGCGGATCTGCAGCCTGGCCAGCAACTTGCGCTCGGCCAACACCAGATAGGCGGCCAGGAGCAATAGGCCCACCAGCACGATGCCGAGTTTCAGCAACAAAATGAGACAGCCGGTGATCCAGGCGGTCATAGCGGCTCCGACAATTTCTTAATGTTCTCTGGAGGCAGCCATACAGGCCCATCCCCCGTTTTTTGCCAATGCAGCCGCCGATGCCGGGGCATGATGGCTACCCCGGGCGCCATGTTCTGAGCAGTTTGCAGACGCACCGTCACCTCCCCACCCGGCAGAAGCAGGGCCACCTGCTCTCCCGGGGCCAAGCCCAGGTCCGCCGCCAGATCGGTATGGAGAAGAAGATGTGGCTCTTCCTCCACTTTCTGGAGAGGCGCGGCATAGCTACCCAGTTCTTCCGTGCCGAAGGTCTGGTCCACCAGCAACAATTCCAACTGCCCGGCCGGGGGCTCCGGCGGTTTTTCTCCAGGTTCCGGGGACCAAGCGGGCTCCTGGGCTTCTGCGGGCAGGAGGTGCACTCCTTCACCCAGTGCGGATGCCGTTAGAGACGCAAGCTGGGAGAACCCTTCATGTTCCCCGGAGAGGTAGTCCCAGAGGTCTCCTGCCGTTGGGGGCGCGGGCTCTCCGGACAAGGCCGCAGCCAGGTCCGCCAAAATCCCGGCCCCGGGGCGCGGCTCCCCTCCGGGAATGGCGTCCAGGAAGGTCCGGGGCGGGTGGCTGCCCTGGCCCACCTGGATGATGGGCGTGCCCCCCTGGTGCAGGGGGACGGCCTGCTGCAGCCTGCCCTCCTGATTGATGAAATGAGAGAATTCTTTTTCGAACACCGTGGTGGTGGGCAAGAATATCTGGCTCCGGGCCGCGGTGGCCGATGGCAGATAATCCAACCCCACCAGAAGCTCCAGGTTATCCAGAGCCCGCAGCAGGCGCTCTTGGTCGGGGCACGACCCCAGGGGATCGTTCTCCACCACCACCAGGGCCTTCACCCCGCCCTGTTCCATGGCCGCCAGAAGATCGACTTCCTCCCTTCCGGCCAGCAGGGCTGCGCCATAGGCGTTAGGGCCCGGCAGCAGATAGAACAAACCGGCCTGGCCTTTGTCTGCTTGCAGGAGCCGGGCCTGGTCCGCGGCCCGGGCCGGGGTGGTTTCCCGGACCATATCGGTATTGCAGACAATAACAGGGCGCAGGCAGTCTTGCAGTTTCCGCCCCAGGGCCAGCAGACGCTCCTGCAAAAGGGGGTCTTCCAGGTTAGTGCTGGTCAGGAGGCCGTAAAAGCGCGCCGCGTCCGGCTCCAGCTTTCCCGTCGCGGCCTCTTCGCTGCGAGCGGCCTGGGACAACAGGTTGAGACACAGGTCGATGTCGCCGGGAGATACCGGGAGATGTTCGTACTCCAGGGGCAGGAAGACGGGGCGGGGATCGATGACCGCCACGGTGGCGCCCCGGCGCGCGGCCTGGCGCAGGGCCAGGGCCAGCATGGGGGCCTCCTGCACCGGGTCCGCACCCGCCACCACAATAAAATCCGCGTTTTCCAAATCCCTCAGGGACACGGCCATGCCTGTATCCAGCCGGGCAACCGCGGCCTTGACCCGGCGTGCCAGGGAGGCCTGGGGGAAAAACTGCGGCCCCCTCCAACCCTGGTCCTGGCAAAGCCACTGCAACATCCCCAGGGTTTCCAGGCTGCTCCGGGTCGAACCCCAAGCGGCCACGGCCCCGGGACCGTATCTTTCGCGGATTTGCCCCAGCCTCTGGGCCGCAGTCTTCAGGGCCTGGTCCAGAGGCGCTGCCTCTTCTCCCACCCGGGCCTGGCGGGGGCGGTCGGGGTGATTGGCATAAGCAAAGCCGTATCTGCCCCGGTCGCAGATGAAATAGCCATTCACCGCCCCGTGAAAGCGGGCCTCCACCCTGATCATTTCCCGATAACGGGCGCTGCCCACCAGGTTGCAGCCCAAAGAGCAATGCAGGCAGAGGGACGGCCCCCGTTGCAAATCCCAGCGCCGCCCCTTATAGCGGGATGGCTTGTCAGTGAGCACCCCGGTGGGGCAAAGATCGATGATATTGCCGGCAAAGGGGCTTTCCAGGGGGCCGGGGGCAAAACGGCCGAAGTACATGCGGTTGCCGATCTGCATGGCCCCGTAATCGAAATAGCCTGCGAACTCCTGATAAAAGCGGCGGCAGCGCCAACAGTGAATGCAGCGGTTCATTTCATGCTGCACGAACTCCCCCAGGTACTGGTCCTCGAAGGTGCGCTTCAAACCCTGGTAGCGCCGCAGCCCGTGCCCCCCGGACACGGTTTCGTCCTGGAGGAGACACTGCCCCCCTGCGTCGCAGATCGGGCAGTCGTGGGGGTGGTTGAGCATGAGCCACTCGATGACGTAGCGGCGGAACTCCATGGCTTCCGGGTCGGTGGTGGAAACCACCATGCCGTCCGCGGCCTCCACCATGCAGCTCATCTCCACGCCTTTCACTGGACCTTCCATAAACTTCACCGCGCACATGCGGCAGGCTCCCAAAGAGCCCAGGGCCGGATGATAGCAAAACCTGGGGATCATAATCCCCAGCTTTTCCGCGGCTTCGATGACCTTGGTCCCCTGGGGGACCGAGATCTCCCGCTGGTCGATCCTCAGGGTGGGCATGTTTACTTCCCTTTAAAGGGACATTGGCGCTGGCTGATGTGTTCCCGAATTTCTGCTTCGAAGTGATGCAACAGCCCCAATACCGGGGAGGCCGCGCCCGGCGCGAAGGCGCAATAGGCCTTGAACATATGGTGGGCCATCTGCTTCAGCATGGGGATGAATTCTTCTTTTCCTTCCCCATGCTCCAGGCGCAGGAGCAGGTCCCGGATAAAAGGCAGACCTTCCCGGCAGGGGGTGCAAAAACCGCAGGACTCCCGGGTGAAGTAATCCAGCAGATTCAACGTGGCCCCCACCAGGCAGGTGTTCTGGTCAAAGACCATGATGGCCCCGGTCCCCAGGCGGTTGCCGGTCTCCTTCAGGGGCTCGAAATCCATCTGCACCTGGGAGAATTTCGGGGGCATAAAACTGGTGGACGCGCCCCCGGGCAGGAAGGCCTTCAGCTCACTGCCGGGGGACATGCCCCCGGCCTCGTCCAGGATTTCGTTAAAGGGGGTGCCCATGGGCATTTCATAACAACCGGGCCGGTTCACCCGGCCGGACACACAAAAGAGTTTGGTACCCGCGCCGTCTTTGCTGCGGGCCAGACCTTTGAACCAGTCGGGGCCTTTGCGCAAAATGGCGGGCACACAGGCCAGGGTCTCCACGTTGTTGACGATGGTGGGTTTGCCCCAGAGCCCCGCATCCGTCATGTGGACTTCCTTGTTGGGGTGGGGCCGCCGGCCCATGATGGCGTTCACCTGGGCCGAGGCCTCGCCGCAGATATAGCGCCCGGCGCTGCGGTGCACCACCAGATCGAAGGAGAAATCGCTGCCTAAGATATTCTCCCCCAGGAACCCGGCCTCCCGGGCCACCCCCAGTTCCCTTTCAATGAGCTCTGCGTCCATCTCATAGGAGGGCCGGATAAAGAAGATGCCCTTGGCCGCGGAAATGGCATAGGCCGACAGAATAATCCCCTCCAGCACCAGGTGGGGATTGACATTCACCAGCACCCGATCCTTAAAGGTGCCGGGTTCCATCTCATCGGTATTGGGAATCAGGTAGCGTGGATGGCCTTTGCCGATGAAGCTCCACTTCTTGCCCGCAGGAAAGCCGGCGCCCCCCCGGCCCCGGAGGCCGGAAGCCAGCACCAACTGCCGCAGCTCTTCAGGGGTTCTTTTTCCCACCGCGGCCATCAGGGCTTCATAACCGCCGCTCTGCCGGTATTCCTCCAAGGACAGGGGACGGTCCGGCTGCCTGTTTAATAGAAGGACTTGCTCTCCCATCAGCTCACCGGCAAATGACCAAATCGCAATATTCCCGGCGCAGTTTCTCCAGGATGGCGTCAATCTTCTCCGGGTTGAGATGGCCGTAAAAAACGCCGTTGATCAGCATGGCCGGAGCGTGATCGCAGAAACCGAGACAGGCGCTGGGGAGCACGGTAAACATCCCGTCCGCGCTTACCCCCCCGGCGCAGACCCCCAATTTTTCGCAGAGATAATCGAACACCGACCCCTCGTGAAACATCCAACACACCACCCCGTCACACACATGAATGACGAATTTGCCCACCGCTTCCCGGTAGATAAAGTCATAAAAGGTGGCCAATTCTTCCACCTCTAAGGGGGTCATATCCAGGAGCGCCGCGGCTTCCTCCACCGCCTCGTCACTCATGTAGCCGTAATGTTTTTGCAGCACGTACATGATGTTGATCACCTGCTCCCGGGGGTGGTCGGCCGCGGCGACTTGTTGTGCCAATTCTGTCTGGAGCTCAGGGGGCAAGGTGGACATCAGCAGCCTCTCAGCGGTCCGTATCCGGCAGGATATAATCCAGGGAGCCGATAATAGCGATGAGATCTGGTAACAAGCAGCCTTTAACCATCCGGGGCAGGACCTGGAGATTGGCAAAATCCGGGGCGCGGATGCGCAGGCGGTAGGCCATGTTGAGCCCGTCGCTGACCACGTAGTAACCCTGCTCCCCCCGGGGCACTTCCGTGGCGTGGTAGGCCTCGCCCCGGGGAATCTTGGGGCCCCGGGTGGCGTTGATGAAATGGTGAATCAGGGTTTCGATGTCTTGCAGGGTGTCTTCCTTCCGGGGAATGACATAGCGGTAATCATCGCAGATATACCGGCCTGGAGGCATCTGCTTGGCGGCCTGCTCGATGATGCGCAGGCTTTGGCGCATTTCCTCCACCCGCACCAGATAGCGGGCATAGCAGTCCCCTTCGGGGCGGCAGGGAACGTCAAAGTCGAAGGCCTCGTAACCCGAGTAGGGAATCTTCTTCCGGAGGTCCCACTCCAGGCCGCAGGCCCGGAGCACCGGACCGGTCACCCCCCATTCCAGGGCGTCCTCCAGGGAGAGGCAGCCCACCCCCCGGGTGCGGGCCAGAAAGATGGGGTTTTTGGTGATCAGGGCCTCGTATTCCTTGAGCCGGGCGGGAAAGATCTTGACAAAGTCATCCACCAGCTCTTTCCAGCCCGCGGGCAGGTCCGCGGCCACCCCCCCCAGACGGAACCAGGAGGGGTGGAGGCGTCCGCCAGTGATCAGCTCCACCAGGTCCATGATCTTCTCCCGCTCCCTGAAGGTGTAGAAGTTGGGAGTCATGGCCCCGCAGTCATGGGCTAAGGTGGCCAAGGCCACCAGGTGATTGCTGATCCGGAAAAACTCGGTGAGCATCACCCGGATAAACTGGGCCCGATCCGGCACCTTGAGGTCGGCCAGGGTCTCCACCGCGCTGAGGTAGGAGAGATTGTTGGCCACCCCGCTCAAATAATCCACCCGGTCCGTATAAGGGATGAACTGGTGCCAGGACTGGCGCTCCCCGATCTTCTCCACCCCCCGGTGGTGGTAGCCGATGTCCATATCGAGGCCGGTGATCTCTTCGCCCCGGAGGGAAACCAGGAATCGCATCAGGCCGTGGGTGCTGGGGTGATGGGGCCCCACATTGAGGATTAACTCTTCTTCTGCTTCTGCCTGTTGGAGATAGATACCCGCGTCCAGGGGCTGGCGCCGGCGGGCATCCTCAATGGTATAGGGAGCCATGGCCGTGGCCCGGTCCGGGTAGCCCTTCCGCAGGGGGTGACCCTCCCAGTCGTGGGGCATGAGGAGGCGGCGCAAGTGGGGGTGACCCCGGAAGCGGATGCCGAAGAGGTCAAAGGCTTCCCGCTCATACCAGTTGGCCGCGGGCCAGATATCGGTGATGCTCTCCGTCTCCGGCTCATTCTCCGCCAGGTTCACCTTGAGGCGCAGGCGGCTCGCGGTTTCGTAGGACAGGAGATGGTACACCAGGGTGAAAACATGACCGTCCTGCCGGTGCTGCCGCGCGGATTCATCCACGGCGGTGAGGTCCTCCAGGCGGCGGAAGGGAGGCTGGGCCTCGGTTTTTAAGAATCGCAACACCTCTTTGAGGCGGTCCTGGTCCACCGTGAAAGTGGCCATGTCCGCAGTCTCAGGGGCCACCGCCACCGCCGCCCCGAACCGCGCCGTCAAGGTCCGGGCCAGGGATTGATCCGCCTCCGTCAGCTCCAGGCGCCTGGCCGGCGGGGTCCACATCAGCCGGGAGCGGCTCTCCCAAAACGCCGGGGGCGTCTCCGAGGTGCCCCTTAAAGGGATGCCGTTATATCCCGGCCCCCGGGCATCCCGGGCCTTGGTGAGGCCGTCCACCAGGAGGGGCTTCCGGGTGCCCTGGCTGCCACCGGGAAGGTGCAGGATGGCCCGGCCGGGATTTTCCCGCCTGATCTTTTCCTGGAGCCGCAACAGGCCGTGCATCACCGCTTCGGGCCGGGGCGGGCATCCCGGGATGTAGACGTCCACCGGCAGGATCTGGTCCACCCCCTGGACCACGCTGTAGACGTCATACATGCCCCCGCAATTGGCGCAGGAGCCCATGGACATCACCCACTTGGGCTCCGCCATCTGTTCATAAAGCCTGAGGACCACCGGCGCGATTTTTTTGAAGACCGTGCCGGAAACGATGAGCAGATCGGCCTGGCGGGGAGAGCCCCTGAGGACCTCCGCTCCGAAGCGGCTCAAGTCGTACCTGGAGGTTAGAACCGTGGCCTCTTCGATAAAGCAGCAGGACAGGCCGAAGAAGAGCGGCCAGAGACTGTATTGCCGGGACCAGTTGACTAAGAGGTCAATGGTGCTCAGGAAGGGGTTGCCTTCCCTGGCGGCGCGCTGCGGCTCAGGGGCCCCCAATCCAGTCCTCCTTTCTTCCAGAGATAAAAGAGACTTACCAGCAGGACGATGATGAAAAAGGACATCTGCAGCCAGCCGGCCCACCCCAGGGGTTGAAAGGCTATGGCCCAGGTGAAAATGAAGGCAGCTTCCACTTCGAAGATAAGGAAAAAGATGGCCACCAGATAAAAAGGCACGGGATGGTGCAACCGCGCCAGACCGGTGGGGATGACCCCGCATTCATACGCCCTGAGTTTTTCCGGATTGCTCTTTTTCTCCCCCAGCCAGCCCGCCAGAAAGAGGATGACTCCGAGAAGGGCCACGACCATGGAGGTATAGACGGCCAGGCTGAAAAAACCCGGCTCCCAAGGGGAGAGCAACGCCCCGGCAGGAAGAGTAAGCTCCATACTTTCTGATAAAAAATGCTGGTTGGAAGAAAATTAAGATCTCGTGGATCAACGCTTCGGCAGTCTGTCGAAACCCCGGCCTCTTTTTAAGAGGTAAGTTCCCGGCGGGATAATGTCAAGGCGGCCCTAACTACCTCGATGCAGGGGCAACCCCAAAATAGAAGCAGGCTTGCCACCGGTAAGGCGCTGACTAATCCGCTCCCCGGGCAATTTTGAGTTGACCTGGAGAAGCATTTTTGGTAAGTAGGGACGGAATCCCCTTTTTTTGGCCCGTGACCGAAAATTCCCCGCATTTGCTAGTATTTTTGCCAAAAGAGTTGCCATGTTGCCCAAGGGAGTCTGGTTCCTCATCGCTGGAGTTCTACTGCTGGGCCCTACTCCCGCAGCGGCTGCCCCTTACCTCCGGGTCCAGAAAAACGGGGTCATCTACTACTATTTCAGCAACCAGGGCCCGAAGCAACCGGGTCTGACTAGCCCGGGGGGGCCGGCAGCGGTCCCAGCCCCCAACCAGTTGGCCACCAAGGTCCATCATCCCGCCCCCTCTCCTATAGGCGCCCCGGGCCCGGTCCACTTAAAACCGAAAACCCCAGAGGTTTCAGAAAATATTTGGGCCGCCATCCGCTACCCCATCAAAATGCTCACCAAATTGGGGTGCTTTGCCCCCCTGGCGCAACCCGGCGCGGAGAGCGGTCCCCAAGGGGCGGACGGCCCTAAGATCGCCCCCTCCCCCCAGAAACCTCCAGGCGCGGCCCCGGATGGGGGGGTAAATTCCCTTAACCCTGCCCAGGGTTTGCCTCCTGCCTGGGGCCAGGGGCTACAGAATCCAGGATACTTGACCTGGTCGCCTGCCCGGGGTTACTGCTTCCCGGTGGGCGGCCCTTATTCCTTTAAGGACACCTGGGGCGAACCCCGCCCCGGGGGCAGACGGCACCGGGCGGTGGATATCTTTGCCCGGGAAGGGACCCCGGTCTGTGCCGTAACCGCCGGGGTCATCCACACCTTAGCCACCTATCCAGGCGCGGGCATTACCCTGAAGATGCTGGGCCAAGACGGCCGGGGCTACGGCTATATGCACTTGCAGGGGTACGCCCCGGGCATTATGCCAGGCAAGTTGGTGAGAACGGGAGAAGTAATCGGCTATGTAGGCCGCACCGGCATCCGGCGGGGGCATGCGCACCTGCATTTTCAGGTCTATGCCGACCATTGCCTGGGTAAAGATGAACTCCTGAACCCTTACCATTTTCTGGCGCAATTGTGCCAGGGCATCGGGGTCGAGGATCTCTACCGCCAGAGAGTGGCCCGCCTGGAGAATCCGGAGATTAGAGCCAGCAGGATCCAGGTTTACCGGCGGCCGGAGCTTCCCGCTTCCAGGACCCGGGGTAATCGACGGAGCCCCAAGGACTCCGGGGTCCTGGTAATCAGAAATTTTTGAAAATGGGGCGCTACTCTGAGTTAAGACTGCGGCATTTTGACTGGGCCCATAACTTCTCTTCCAGGCCAGACTCCCCCCGGCCCCTGCTCCCCCAAATTTTAGGCAGGCTTTTTTATAACAGGCGGGCCCCTAATTCGGCGACGTCCGACCTCTCCCCCTTTACCAGGGTGATATGGCCGGAAATACTTTCTTCCTTGATTCTTTCCACTAAATAGCTCAAGCCGTTGGAAGAGGCGTCGAGATAGGGATGGTCGATCTGTTCCGGGTCACCGGTGAAGACGATCTTACTGCCTTTGCCGACGCGGGTGAGAATGGTTTTGATCACATGGGGGGTGAGATTCTGGCTTTCGTCGCAAATAATAAACTGCCGGGGTATGCTGCGGCCCCGGATATAAGTCAAGGCCTCCAAATCGATCTTGCCATTATTCATGAGATAATCGATGCTGCCATTGTGATGCAGATGATCGTTGCATAGATACTCCAGGTTGTCATAAATGGGCTGCATCCACGGCCTGATCTTGTCCTCTTTGTCCCCGGGGAGATAGCCCAAGTCGTTGCCTAAGGGCACGATGGGCCTGGTGATCAGCATGCGGTTGTATTTCCCGTCATCCTCGTAAACCTTTTCCAGCCCCGCGGCCAAGGCCAGGATGGTCTTCCCGGTCCCGGCCTTGCCCACCAGGGTGACGATCCTCACCTGGTCATCCAGCAGGAGGTCTAAGGCAAATTTCTGCTCCTTATTCAGTGACTTTATGCCATAGACGGTCTTCCCCTCATAAAATAGTCTGTTTAGCTTCTGGCCATGGTGTCTGGCTAAAGCCGACATGGAGGGATTTTCCCGGACTTTCAGGATACAGAACTGGTGGGGATGGAGATAATTCTGGTTAAAATTCAAAAAACCGTCTTGATAAAACCGGTCTATTTCTTGTTCGGAGAAGTATAATTCGCAAACTCCATTGTATAACTTGGAATAATCAACTTTATCGCTATAAAAATCCTCCGTGGCAATCCCCAAAACATCGGCTTTGATTCTCAGGTTCAGGTCTTTGGTAACCAGAACCACCGGATTATTTTCATTAGCGGTCAGGAAATAGGCCAAGGCCAGGATTCTATTATCAACATTATTTAAATCGATGCCCTCCAGCAGCTCGTAGGCTTTGTTGCCGTTGAACTCAATTCTAATGGACCCGCCCCTGGGGAGTTCCACCCCTTCCGACAACCGGCCCAGCAGCCTCAGGTCATCCAGCTTTCTGGAAGCGTCCCGGGCATTTCTGCCGATATCATCTCCTCTTCTCTTGATGCGATCCAATTCCTCAATTACGGAAAGGGGTAAAACAATGGAATTTTCTTCGAAAGAGAATAACGATTCCGGGTCATGTAAAAGTACATTGGTATCCAAAATATAGGTTTTTTTCATTAATTAACCTTTCTTATTTGGATATATCTTTGTTAAAAAAATAGTAATTATATTATTTTATTAATTATAATTGGATATAAACCCTTAACCTGGTTAAACTCAGCACTATTTTGCCATAGGTGATAAATTTTGGGAAGAATTTTTCTCAAAATCTAATTTGTTAATATTCTTATAAATTGGGGACTTGATAAAATTAATCAATCTCTAACAAATAATTCATTAAATCATAACTTTGCGGCCTCCGCCATAAATCCTGCTTTTTCTATTGATTAGGGGTTGTTAGGTAATATTTGCCCTCCAGGCCCTGGGGGTCTCCGCCAGTACCTCTCCTGCCCACCTCCAGGGAAGCGCAATTTTCCCCAGTTTGCAAAAACCGGGAGAGGTATTATGATACTTTTTGGGAAGAACGGACCAGGGAGGAATCCGGCCTCATGAAAGTTCTGGTGACTATCAAACTGCCCCCAGAGGTCTTATCCTTGATTGCCCGGGAGCATCAGGTGGAGGGTTACGACGCCGACCCCCCCCTGGCAAGACGGCAACTCCTGAAGAGTATTACCGACAAGGAGGGGCTCCTGTGCACCATTACCGACCGCATCGACGCCGAGGTCCTGGATCGCGCGCCGGCCCTCAAAGTCATTGCCAACTACGGCGTGGGCTTCGAGCACCTGGATATTGAGGCCGCCACCCGGAGAGGCATTATGGTGACCAACACCCCGGGGGTGCTCACGGAAACCACGGCGGACGCGGCCTTTGCCCTCATCCTGGCCGCCGCCCGCCGGGTGGTGGAAGGCGACCGCCGGGTCCGGGAGGGAGAGTTCCGGTACTGGGCCCCTTTCCTGTTTTTAGGGCAGGAGGTGCACGGCAAGACCCTGGGGATCATCGGCATGGGGCGGATTGGCCAGGCCGTGGCCAGGCGGGCCAGGGGGTTCGCCATGAAGATCATCTACCACAGCCGCACCCGGCTGGCGCCGGCCGGGGAGCAAGAACTCCAGGCCTCGGCGGTCCCCCTGGAGACCCTCCTCAGGGAAGCCGATTTCGTCACCCTCCATGTCCCCCTGACCCCCCAAACCCGGCACCTCATGGGCAGCCGGGAGTTGGAGATGATGAAACCCACGGCCTACCTGATCAACACCGCCCGAGGCCCGGTGGTGGACGAAGCGGTCCTGGTGGCGGCCCTGCGCCAGGGGGTGATCCGGGGGGCCGGACTGGATGTCTATGAAAGGGAGCCCCAACTCACCCCAGGGCTTACCGACCTGGACAACGTGGTGCTCCTGCCCCACGTGGGCAGCGCCACGGTGGAAACCCGCACCCGCATGGCGGAGATGGCGGCCGAAAATCTTTTGGTGGGACTCAGGGGTGATCACCCCCCCAACTGTCTCAACTGGGCGGAAATCCAGGAGAAAAAATAGGAAGGCGGCTTTCTATCGTTTCTTCTAAGAGGCCGGGGGATAAGTTCTAAAGGCAAACTGCATGGAAACGGAGGACCTCTCCAGGGCCCAGGAACGTCAGCGCCTCCTGGGGGAAATCTTCCTGGCCGGGCTGGCCGCGGTTGATCCGGCAAGGATTATCCGCGGCCAGGTGCGCCGCCAGGGCCGGCGCCTGCGCCTGGGGGACCGGACCTGCGACCTGGGTGAGTTCCAGCGGGTCTTTCTCATCGGCGCGGGCAAGGCCACCGGGCTGATGGCCCAGGCCCTGGAGGAACTTCTCGGGGATTCTCTCACCGGGGGCCTGATCCTGGTCAAGTATGGCCATGGCGCGGCCCTGGGCCGCACCCGGGTCAGAGAGGCAGGTCATCCCCTGCCGGATCAGTCCGGACTGGAGGGCACGGCCGAAATGCTTTCGCTGCTGGAGCAATGCACCGCCAGGGACCTGGTAATCTGCGCCCTCTCCGGGGGCGCCAGCGCCCTGATGCCCGCGCCCGTGCCCCCCCTGGATCTCCAGCAGAAACAAATAACTACCCGGCTTCTCCTGGAATGCGGGGCCGGCATCGGGGAAATCAACAGCATCCGCAAGCACCTGTCCCGGAGCAAAGGGGGCGGGCTCGCCCGGGCCGCGTATCCCGCCACCCTGGTCTCCCTGATCCTCTCGGACGTGGTGGGCGACCGGCTGGACGTCATTGCCTCCGGCCCCACGGTGGCCGATGCCAGCAGTTTCCGGGATTGTCTGTCTATCATTGACCGCTACGGCCTGGCTGCCCGGTTGCCCGCCCCGGTCCGGCAGTTCCTTAAAGACGGCGCGGCCGGCCACCATCCGGAGACCCCCAAGGCCGGCGACCCCATCTTCGCCCGGGTCCACAACCTGGTGGTGGGCAATAACCACACGGCCCTGCTGGCCGCCAAGGACCGGGCTGAGGCCCTGGGCTTTCGCACCCTGCTGCTCACCTCTGACCTCGAAGGGGAGGCCCGCCAGGTGGGGCGGCTGTTGGTCGGGGTGGGCAAAGAAATCCGTCTGTCCGGTCAGCCCCTGGCTCCCCCTGCCTGTGTGCTGGCCGGAGGGGAGACCACCGTTACCCTTAAAGGCCAAGGCAAAGGGGGGCGCAACCAGGAGATGGCATTGGCCGCGGCCCTGGCCCTGGACGGGGAGAGCCGTATCAGCCTCTTAAGCGCCGGCACCGATGGCACCGACGGTCCCACGGATGCTGCGGGGGCTTATGTGGACGGCTCCACCTGCCGCCGGGCCCATGCCCGGGGGTTAAACCCCGGGGAATTCCTCGCCCGCCATGATTCCTACCACTTCTTTCAATCCCTGGGGGATTTGCTGATCACCGGCCCCACCCGCACGAACGTCATGGACATCATCTGTTTGCTGATTGATTGAGCCTAAGACCTTTTTAACACCAAGAAATCATTTCAGAACCTATTCTGAGGATGCAGATAGGTTATCAACGCCCAAAAGGATGGCAGGAAGATTCTTGGAGCCCCCCTTTTCTAAAGGGGGATTTAGGGGGATTATCAGGCGCTTATATAATCCCCCCAGCCCCCCTTTAGAAAAGGGGGGTAATCTTTTTGCCAATTAAACCCTCCTGCATAAGCCAAAAAGACCGCAAAAATCGGCTTTGCAATGACGAGACCTCCGCGAAAGTCATTACAATTTGTCATTCTGAGGGAGCGGAGCGACCGAAGAATCTCATAGTAACAGTAAATACGAGATTCTTCACTCCACTGCGCTCCGTTCAGAATGACAGAAAGGGACTTTCCCAGAAGTCTCTATTTAGAGATTCTGCGGCGGTCTGCGGCTCCTTCAGAATGACCAAAGAAATGGCATTGTCTCGTCTCTCAATGCTTAAATACACAGAAGCCGACTAAAGGATGATCTCCGGGACGAGCATCCAATCCACCGCCCATTGGCCGCCCTCCATACGCCGCAGGCGGACCACGCCCCCCATCTGGAAATTAATAACACTTCTCCCTTGATCCCCGCTCACCAAGATGGCGGCCAACCGGCCCAGATGGGGGAGGTGACCCACCAGCATAATATCCTCAGCCATTTGGGCTATCCGCCCCGCCCAGATTTCCGGGTCATCCAAAGGCGCCAGCCCCGGGGCTTCTGCGACCCCGGCCGGCGACTGGAGATGCTGGCCCAGGACCCTGGCGGTGCTTTGGGCCCTGGTCTTGCCGCTGTGAAAGATCCGCTTGACCTGCACCCCGAGCCGTTTCAGGAGATGGGACACCCTCTCAATATCCAGGCGGCCCTTCTCCGTCAGGTCCCGGGCCGGGTCTTCCTCTTCTCTTTTGGCCTCGGCATGTTGGACCAAATAAAGGAACATATTGCACCTCCTCTAAACAAGGGTCTATCAACTATCTTGAAATATAGAGAGCCTACCGATACTTTCGCGCCCCTGGATTATTGGCCTATTCTAGAGTTAATCAAAATCAATGTAATTTTTTTTATATCAATTTCCCGCTTTGGCTTTATAAGATAAGTATCACCGCCGCAGGTGGGCAAGGCCGCCCGGGATAACGGGAGGGTAAATCTTTGAAGATCGTCATTGTGGGCGCCGGGGAGGTGGGCTATCACTTCGCCGAATGGCTGGCCCAGGAGAAAAAGGAAGTGGTGGTCATCGACATCGCCCCCGAAGCCCTGATGCGGGTGAGCGACCACCTGGATGTGCAGATCCTCCAGGGCTCCGGCTCCAACCCCAAAATCCTGGAAGAGTCCAGCCTGAAGACGGCCGATATCATCCTGGCGGTCACCGACAAAGACGAAGTCAACCTCATCGCCTGCTTTTTCGCCAACGTCATCGCCCCGGACATCCAGAAAGTCGCCCTGATCCGCAACCCCGACTACATCGACTACCGGGAGGCCCTGGCCCGGGATATCCTCAACATCGGCCTGGTCATCAACCCGGAGATGGAAGTGGTCAACTCCGTTTTGCGTATCTTGAGCGCGCCGGACGTGGAGGAGGTCAACGACTTCGTGGGCGGCCGCATCAAGATGCTGGGGAAATACCTCCTCCCGGAAAGCCCCTTAAATGGCCTGAAACTCACGCGCCTGCCGGAGAAGATCGAGAGAAACCGTATGATCATCGCCGCGCTGCTTAGGGAGGAGCAGCTCATCATCCCCAAGGGCAAGGACACTTTGCGGGCCGGGGACTTCGTCTATTTCGTCTGCCAGAGCCAGGACATCGATAGAATTCTCAGGCTCTTCGGCAAGACGGCCACCTCCATGAAGAACATCCTGGT
Organism: Syntrophobacterales bacterium; assembly: GCA_020060385.1. Lineage (GTDB taxonomy): Bacteria > Desulfobacterota > Desulfobaccia > Desulfobaccales > 0-14-0-80-60-11 > SURF-52. Next base: position 38,320 of record JAGVAH010000057.1, read on the forward strand.
GGTGGGCGGCGGGAACATCGGCTTTCCCCTGGCCCGGGAACTGGAAGCCCGGCGCTTCAATGTGAAGCTCATCGAAAAGGACCCCCGGCGCTGCCAGGAGATCTCCGGCAAGCTCAACCGCACCCTGGTGTTGCAGGGTTTGGCCACCGATCAGAAATTCCTGGAGCAGGAAAACATCGGCCACATGGACATGGTGGTGGCGGTGACCTGGGATGAGGAGATGAACATCCTCTCCTGCCTTTTGGCCAAACGCATGGGGGCCAAAAAGACCATCGCCCGGGTGAACAAAATGCCCTACATCCCCCTGGTCCAGGCGGTGGGCATCGACCATATCGTCAGCCCCCGGCTTTCGGCCATTAACAGCCTCTTTCCCTACCTGCGCCGGGGCAAGGTCATCTCCACGGTCACCATCCGGGGCAAGGCCGCGGAAGTCCTGGAAGCCGAGGCCCTGGCCCGATCGGCCATTGTGGGCAAACCCCTCAAGGACCTGTCATTTCCCAAGGAAGCCCTCATCCTCTGCATCTTCCGGGGGGACGAAGTCTTTATTCCCAGCGGGGAGACCAGCATCGAGCCGGGGGACCGAGTGCTGATCCTCTCCACCAGTGCGGTCATTCCCCTGGTGGAACAAGCCCTGATGGCCAAACGGTGACTGGACCATGATCCGCTGGCCCTTCATGCTCCATATCCTGGGCTCCCTGACCATCTGCATCGGCTTGTGCATGCTCCTCCCCCTGGGCTTTTCTTTCTACTACCGGGACGGCAGCGCCCTGCCCCTCATCACCTCCGCGGCCATCACCGCCGGGGTGGGCCTGTGCCTCTATCTCCTCTTCCGTAACAGCCAGGCAAAAGGGGCCATCAGCCATCGGGAAGGCATGGCCATCACCACCCTGGGGTGGGTGGCGGCCTGCCTCTTCGGGGCCCTGCCCTTTTATTTCTCAGGGGTTCTGCCCCGGCCGGTGGACTGTATCTTTGAAACCGTCTCCGGCTTCACCACCACCGGGGCGTCGGTGATCCGCGACGTGGAGATCTTGGCCCCGGGCATCCTCTTCTGGCGCAGCCTCACCCATTGGCTGGGAGGCCTGGGCATAGTCGTTCTGGGACTGGCCATCCTGCCCTTCCTGGGAGTGGGGGGCATGCAGCTTTACAAGGCCGAGGTGCCCGGGCCGGTGGTGGATAAGCTCAAGCCCCGCCTCAAAGACACGGCCATGATCCTCTGGAAGGTTTACGTGGCCTTCACCGTGGCCGAAACCATCCTCCTGTTGCTGGGGGGCATGAATCTCCTGGACGCCCTCTGCCACACCTTCGGCACCCTGGCCACCGGCGGTTTCTCCACCAAGAATAATTCCATCGGCTTTTATAATAGTGTCTACATCGATGTGGTGGTCACCGTCTTCATGCTCCTGGGGGGGATCAACTTCGCCCTGCACTTTCAGTTTTTCCGGGGGAAACCCCTGGCCATGTGGCGAGACCCGGAGTTCCGCTTTTTCATGGGCTTTTGGCTGCTCCTCACCCTGATCATCTCCCTCAACTGCTGGGGCCAGACCTATGCCTCCTTTTGGAAATCTTTGCAGTACGCCTCCTTCACCGTGGCCTCCATCACCACCACCACCGGCTATGCCACCGGCAATTTCGAAATCTGGCCGCCTCTTTCCTTATGCCTTCTGCTTCTCTGCATGGTGGTGGGGGCTTCCGTGGGCTCCACCGGGGGCAGCATCAAGTGCATGCGCATCATGGTGGTCCTGAAGCACGGCTACCGGGAGTTGATCCGCCTCATCCATCCCCGGGCGGTGGTGCCCCTAAAGATGGGCCAGCAGGCCGTGCCCCCGGAAATCTTTGCCAGCATTGCCGGCTTTATCTTTCTCTACCTGGGACTGGCCGCAGTCTCCATGTTCCTGGTGGCCGCGTGCGGGGTGGACTTGGTCACCACCTTTTCCTCGGTCATGGCCTGTATCGGCAATGTGGGGCCGGGCTTGGGAGAGGTGGGCCCCATGGACAATTACGCGGGGATGCCGGAGTTCGCCAAGTGGATTCTCGCCCTGGACATGCTCCTGGGCCGTTTGGAAATCTATACGGTCATTATTCTCTTCGTCCCCAGGTTCTATAAGAAATAAGGGACGGCAGAACAAGTTAAAGCAACGACAGTCTCTCGTCGTAGATGAATTCCCGGGTGTGCCGCCCTACCCTTTCCGGTTCGATCTGTATGCGGGCGCTGCCGGTGGCCATGGAGGCCCGGGCCACGGCTTCGGCCACCGCAGGAGGCACCCGGAAGTCCATGGCCCCGGGGAGGATGTAGCCGGGAGATAAATCATCCCCCACCAGGGCGGCGATGGCGTGGGCCGCGGCCACATTCATCTCGTCATCGATGGTCCGGGCCCGGACGTCCAGTGCGCCCCGGAAGATGCCGGGAAAGGCCAGGCAGTTGTTCACCTGGTTGGGGAAATCGGAGCGGCCGGTGGCGATGACCGCCGCGCCCCCCTGCCGGGCCGCGTCCGGATGAATCTCCGGCACCGGATTGGCCAGGGCGAAGACAATGGGGTCCGGGGCCATGGAGCGCACCATCTCCTGGGTCAAGACGTTGGGGCCGGAGAGACCGATGAAGACCTCGGCGCCCTGGAGCACGTCCGCCAGGGCGCCCTGCAGCCGGTCCGGGTTGGTGAGGGCCGCCAGTTCCTCCTTGATGAAATTCATCCCCTGGCTGCGGCCCTGATAGACCACGCCGCTGGTGTCGCAGACGATGATCTGCCTGGCCCCGGCTTTGAGCAAAATCTTGACCGAGGCAATGGCCGAAGCCCCGGCGCCGTTGACCACGATCTTCACCTCTGCCAGTTTCCGGTCCACGATCTTCAGGGCGTTCATCAGGCCCGCCAGGGCCACCACCGCGGTGCCGTGCTGGTCGTCGTGAAACACCGGAATCTCCAGCCTCTCAATGAGCTTCTTCTCGATTTCAAAGCAGCGGGGGGAGGAGATGTCCTCCAGATTGATGCCCGCGAACGCGGGGGCGATGTTTTCCACCAGGCTGACTATCTTGTCCGGCTCCTGGGTGCTGATGCAGATGGGAAAGGCCTCTACCCCCCCGAAGGTTTTAAAGAGGATGGCCTTCCCCTCCATGACCGGCAATGCGGCCCGGGGCCCCAGGTTGCCGAAACCCAGCACCGCGCTGCCGTCGGTGACAATGGCCACCAGGTTGTTCTTGCAGGTGAAATCATAGGCGGCCATGGGCTCCTGGAGGATCTTTTGCACCACCTGGGCCACCGGCTGGGGGGCGTAGAGCTGGTTATAGATGACTTCGTCCTTGATGGGCACCTTGGTATTCACCTGGATGCAGCCTTGATAGCGGCGGTGCAGCTCCAGGGCCTCCTCTTCGATGCTCATCTTCCCGTAATCCTGGCCCTCCGAGGGCAGCCAGGCCATCTCCCCTTCATAGATATAACTTTCGGTGCGTTCATGAATCCGTTCCGGGGTGATCACCTCCGGGCCCAGTTGGGCCACCCCGGTTTCCTGGGCGGCCCGGGCCACGGCCTCGGAGACCACCGGGGAGATGTGCCAGTCCATCTGCCGGGGAATAATATTTTGGGAGGCGAGCTTGTGATCGGGGATCATACCCGCCAGGGCCCGGGCCGCGGCCAGGTACATGTGGATATTGACCTGATTGGCCCCCACATCCAGGCAGCCCCGGAAGAATCCCGGGGTCACCAGGGAGGAGCGGATCTGGTTGACGCTGTCCGATAAGCCGGTGGCCACCACCGCCGCGCCCCCCCCCAGGGCTTCGGCCTCGCTGATCTCCGGCTCCGGCAAGGCCAGGGCAAAGACGATGGGGGCTGGGGCCATGCTGGCCACCATCTCTGCGGTGATCAAACCTCCCGAAGACATGCCGATAAAGACGTCGGCCCCCTTGATAACCTCAGCCAGGGTCCCCCTGACATCCTGGGGGCTCACCAGGCGGGCGATCTCCGACTTGGCCCAGTTCATGCCCACCTGCCGGTAAACCCGCAAGGCCCCCTGGCGGTCGCAGAGGACGATGTTCTTCATGCCGGCCACCATCAACCCCTTGGCCACGCCGATGCCGGAGGCCCCGGCGCCGCTGATGACGATGCGCACCTCCGCCAGTCCCTTCCCCACCACCTTCAGGGCATTGATGAGAGCAGCCAGGGTTATGATGCCCGCAGCGTGGAATTCATGGTGCAAGACCGCCACCCGCACGGCCTTGCGGATATGGTGCTCCACGGTGAAGCACTTGGGCGCGGCGATGCCCTCCAGGCAGATGCCCCCGTAAGAAGGCGCCAGGTTGCGGACGATCTCCACGATCTCCTCCGCGTCCTGGGTCTTTAAGGCGATAGGCACGGCGTCCACGTTGGCAAAGGTCTTGTAGACCACCGACTTGGCTTCCAGTTTGGGAAGAGCCGCCAGGGCCCCCACATTGCCGAATTCATAGACCGCACTGCCGTCGGAGATGAGGGCGATGGAATTGCCCCGGCAGGTATGGCTGTAGGAGGCCAGGGGGGTTTTCTCGATCTCTTTGCAAACCGCCCCCACTCCGGGGGTGTAGATGCGGCTCATCACCGACATGTCCCGGATGGGCATCTTGCTCTTCACGCCGATCAGACCGCGGTAGCGCCGCCGGTAGGAGAGGGCATCGCCTTCAGTCGTCATTTCCTGGACCTCGCAGATTCATGGACTCATTTTCCCCGGGCATCACCCGGGAGGGCCTTCAGCCCGTAAAGGGGCGACCTCAGGGTTATTCCACCTTCTCATGGAGAAAATAGAGGATTTTTGTCTTGCCGCGCAACTCCTGCTGCAGGGCTTCGGCATCCGTCAAGTCCCGGGCGCGGATGTAAACGTGGCGGCAGCCCGGGGGCGCCCATTCATAGCCGGTCAAGATGCTGGCGATGCGCCCCCCGTGGGCCCGGATGACGTCGGTGACCTCTTTGATGGACCCGGGCCGGTCTTCCAGCTCAAAACCCATGGCCCACTCTCCCTGGAAAATCCCGGAGATGGAGACAAAGGCCCGGAAGATGTCCCCCTTGGTGATGATGCCCTCCAGAGCCCCTGCCGGGTTGACCACCGGCAAGGCCGAGATGTTGTGCTTGAGCATCAGGGCCGCGGCCTTCTCCACGGTATCCAGCGGCGCGATGGTGAAGAGCCTGGAGGCCATGACGCTCCCCACGGTGATCTTGTCCAGCAGGTAGTAAAGCTCATGGATATCCAGGGCCGTGGCCTTGGAAGGGGAAGCCTCCTTCAGGTCCCGGTCGGAGACAATGCCCGCCAGCGCCCCCTTTCTGAGGACGGGCAGATGTTGAATCTTGTTAGCCTGCATGAGCTTGGAGGCCTTCATAATGGTGTCCTCCACGTCCACCGTAATCAGTTTTTTGGTCATTAATTCCCTGACGGGCATGGGTGAACCTCCTTGGGGCGGCGTGGGGCTGCAAGGCGAGCAGACACCCAGGTACGCCTGTTGCCCCTGGTCGTGGGTCAAAGACTCCTGTCCGCGGCTGGAGAGCGCCGCGCCGCGACAGATAGACAAGATAATAGGGAGAAAAATATTAAAATCAACCGCCGCCTCCTGAAGGCGGTTCTTTTATCGGTTCAGGAGAACAGTTCGGCTCATAATATAATATCTTAAATTTTTACGATTTCAGGATTTATTGCTTAGACCAGGCAACTATCCGGCGATGCGCAACACCTTGGCCCCCCGGATCTTTCTCTCCTTCAGTTCCACCAGGGCCCGATTCGCTTCCTCCAGGGGGTATTCCTGAAACTCCGGTTTCAGGGGGATTTGGGCGGCCAGCTCCAAAAATTCGGCCACGTCCTGGCGGCTGACATTGGCCACGCTCTTGATCTCCTTCTCCAGCCAGAGATGCCGGGCATAATCGATGGTTAAAAGGGCCTCCTTATCCGCTTCCTCCTTGCGGATGGCATTGATCACCAGCCTCCCCCCTTGGTCCAGGTTCTTCAAGGCCTCCACAATGGGCCGCCAGACCGGGGTGGTGTCAATGGCCCGCTGCAGCCTTTCCGGAGTTTCCTCCCCAAAGTCCCCGGCCCAGACGGCCCCCAGTTCCCTGGCGAAATCCCTCTCGGCCTGGGTCCGGGAAAATACGAAAACCTTGCTCCGGGGATAGCGGCGCCGCACCATCTTCAGGACCAGATGGGCCGAGGCCCCGAAACCCACCAGACCCAGGTTGTCGCCGTCCTGCATCTGGGTCAGCCTTAGGGAACGATAGCCGATGGCCCCCGCGCACAGGAGGGGCGCAGCTTCCCCATCGCTAAAGACCTCCGGGATCAGGTAGGCGAAATCCCCGGGGACCACCGTATATTCGGCATAGCCGCCGTCCGCGTCTCTGCCGGTGGCCTTAAAGTCACTGCATAAATTCTCGTTTCCCTGGCGGCAGAAAGAGCACCGGCCACAGGCCCCATGGATCCAGCCGATGCCCACCCGGTCGCCCAGCCGGAATTTGGTCACCTCCTTGCCCATTTTCTCAACCCTGCCGACAATCTGGTGCCCCAAGACGATGGGAAACCTCTCCGGCGGGGTTCTCCCCTCGATTTCATCCAATTCGGTGTGGCAGACCCCGCAGACCGTCACCCGCACCAGAATTTCATGTTCTTGGGGCTCCGGGACCGGCAGGTCCGCCAGCTGGAGGGGGGATTTATTCCGGGCCAGATCAGTGATTCCCGGTAGAACCATGGCTTTCATGGGCTTTCCTCTTCCTTTTCTAATATAGCGCTTCATAAACAGGATATTATTGAATCAGATACAAGTCTGCGCCTAGAAGGTATTAAAGTCCCCCTTTGAAAAAGGGGGATTTAGGCAGCAGTGTCCGGTTAAGTTTTTGCAAAGGCATAGTTTTTTTGCCGTTGAAGCTCTGGGAGA
>JAGVAH010000055.1 GCA_020060385.1 Syntrophobacterales bacterium
CCCGCTGGGGGGTCGGCTGTGGCCGCGGCTGTGGAGCCACCCGCTGGGGTGTGGGTTGTGGCCGCGGCTGAGCTTGAGGTTGCGGCCGGACCTGGGATGGCGGTGTGGCCCGTGACGGCGTGGTGGGCGCAGTTCGGGTTGACGGGGGTGTGGTCCTCCCAGGTGTGGAGGGCTTAAAGGTCCCCGCGGGCGGCTGGCCGCTGGGTTTGGCCCCCGGTTTAGCGGGAGTGGTGGGAACCCCGGGCTTGGTGGCCGACGGTGGCTTGACCCCCGGCTTGCCGGGAGTGGGAGGTGTCGGGGTTAGCCCGGGCTTGGCCCCCGGTTTGGTGGGGGTTACCCCGGGTTTGGCCCCCGGTGTGGTGGGGGTCACCCCCGGCTTGGCGCCGGGTTTGGTGGGAGTCACCCCCGGTTTGGCCCCCGGAGTGGTGGGAGTCACGCCCGGTTTAGCCCCCGGTGTGGTGGGGGTCACCCCCGGCTTGGCGCCAGGGGTTGCGGGCACGCCCGGTTTGGCTCCCGGAGTGGTGGGGGTCACTCCGGGTTTGGCTCCGGGTTTGGCCCCCGGAGCCGCAGGCGTCGCACCAGGCTTAGCGCCCGGAGCGGTGGGGGGGACGCCTGGTTTAGCGCCCGGTGCTGTGGGTGTCACCCCCGGTTTGGCCCCCGGAGTGGTGGGAGTCACGCCCGGTTTAGCCCCCGGAGTGGTGGGGGTCACCCCCGGCTTGGCGCCAGGGGTTGCGGGCACGCCGGGTTTGGCTCCCGGAGTGGTGGGCGTCACGCCCGGTTTAGCCCCCGGAGTGGTAGGGGTCACGCCCGGTTTGGCTCCCGGAGTGGTGGGGGTCACTCCGGGTTTGGCCCCCGGTGCCGTGGGTGTTACCCCTGGTTTAGCCCCAGGTGCCGTTGGGGGTACGCCCGGTTTGGCCCCAGGTGCCGTTGGGGGTACGCCCGGTTTGGCTGTAGCGGGGGTAGTAGTCTTCCCGGCCAAAGGCGCAGTCACGGGCTTAATCTGCTGATTGGGCGGCAGCTTCTGAATCTGCGCCTGTTGCTTCGGAGTCAGGGGTTTGACGGCCTTGGCGGGCAGAGCTGCTCCCACTGCCCCCTTGGTGGGCGGGGCCACGGCGCTGGCTTTGGGGATGTTGGGTGGCAATTTAGGGATATTTTTAGGGGGCGGCGCGATATTGGGCTTGCCCAGGTTGGCTTGGGCCTGTTTAACATTGGCCACCGGTTTTACCGGCGGCAGGGGTTTCCCCTGGGTCAAGGCCGGCGGCTGGATATTCTTGATGACCGTGTTTTTGGCCAACACGGTGGTGGGGGCCGATACGTTTCTGATTTTAGTGATGTTGGTGGTATTATTGATGATGGTGTTGTTGATGACGGTCTGGTTGATATTGGTGACCCGGGAAATATAGGTCGGGGAAGGCCCAAAGGAATAGGCTCCGAAACCTAAGCCCACACCCGGGCCGAAGAAAGTTGGAGGATAGTAAGTAGGCGCCACGAAAGCAGGAATTATAGGGGTGACCGGCAAGATTACTGGTACGTAGGCCGGAGGCACCAGCACGCCGGCGGTGGCATACGAATACGCCGGAACGTAAGGTTGCCCTAAACCCAAGAGGAAGCTGGAGGCTGCGGCCGCAATCCAGAAGGGGGCAGTGATCAGGTCCGTAGCCGGGCTTCCGGGGTAGTAACCTCCAGGGGGAGCATATGCGGGCTCGGGAGGGGGCACGTAATTAGGGGGAGGGACCGGGGCCCAGGCCACGTAGGAGTCATCCACCGGCGTGTTTTCCGGACTGGCCCGCCAGGTGACGGTGGAAGGGTACCAGGTGCGCCCCGGCACCCAGACCCAGCCATAGGAGGTGGTGGGCATCCAGTTGCCGTAATGGTAAGTGGCCCAGCCCCAGGGTTCCTGGGTCTCGAAAACCTGGCCCTGTTCCGTGGGCACCCAGCGGCCGTTGACGTAGGGACGCCAATCCGACTCCACCTGGGTGGGATGCCAGACCGGGCCATAGTTTTCATAATCCACCCATTCGCCATACTGCGCCAGGTCGTCATAAAACATGGCCGCATCTTCTGTACCGGCCTGGGCGGGCTTAAGGGCGCCGGCTCCCAAGACTAGGGTCAGGCTCAGGACCAAGGAGGCCATTAACCCCAGATATGGTTTTATTCGCTTCATGTAATAGCTCCTTATAAAAGTCGGAGTTCTCAAAAATTGGAGGAAGCCGATTTTGCCTGGTTTCCGGTTTCCCGCAGATTCTAAATCTATCCTATCACAAGCAGACTGGATTGGGGGTCCACTTCCCCTTTTTCACCTCCTCCGTCGAATGATCGGCAAAATTCCCTTTAGCCGTTAGAGTTATTAGATATTATTTTCCCCTAAGGGGGTCGTCAAGGCCTAATTGCTCGGGTAACGTTTCGCCTAAATTTTACATGTTCCTTCCTGGATAAATATTAATGATACCATTAGATATATGTTTCACTCAATATATTAAGGGTTTTCTCAGCCAGGATCTTCCGAGGATGCAAATTCTCTGAAGGGGGGAGCTGTTGGACCTCCAGCCCCTGGTTCCGAAACCGCTGACGCCTCCCCAGACTTAGCCGCCGCCAAGGGCCAGATCCTCCAGATGCAGCAGGTCGCCGCCGGCAATCAACAGGATTTTGCCCCCGCTTCCGGGCCCGGCGGTGATCCTTTTCCAGTCCTCCGGGCTGAGACCTTCGTCAATGGTGGTGAGGAGCAGACCCTCCTCCAGCTTGCGGCTGCCCTTCAGCAACAGAAACTGACGGTGATTGGTGAAGGCCCAAAGGACCCGGCCATTGGTGAGAAGAATATTGTACTCCCCTGGATATACTTGCAGCAGCCGGCCCAGGGCTTCTCTTAGAATCTGGATAAAAGGGGCCTGGGGCCGGCGAGGCTCCGCATCTTGAAAAAAGTCCCGGAGGAATTCCAGGGTGCGGGCGGAATCGCTCTGGGCCTCCAGAACCGGTTGGTGGCTGCTCCGGTAAGGTTCGATGGCTGGGGCCTTGCCGTTATGGGCAAAGATCCAGGACTGGCCCCAAAAATCAAGGGTAAAGGGGTGGGCGTGGCACTCATCCACCTGGCCGCTGGATTTATAGCGGATGTGGGCGACGATGATGGGGCTGTTCACCACCCGGGCCAGTCGCTCGAAGGACCCATGGAGACGGCCGTCGGTGAACACTTTTTCTCCGGACTTTTCCACCACCGGACTGCCGTTGCGGAAGAAACCGATGCCCCAACCGTGGACATTCCTCCGTCCCCGCACCGCAAACAGGGGGAGGGAGGCCGCCGCGGTGTAGTGGCGGGAAGCGGAGAGGGCGAAGAGGTCGCACATCAGAGATGCCCCAGGTAGAGGAGATCCGCTCCGGAGATGATCAGTATCTGGCCCCGGCCGGGGTCTTGCTGGGCAAACGCGGACCATCTATCCGGGTCGGCGGTCAGCCCCCCGGTGACTGTGGTCACCACCAGCGCCTCCCCCTGAGCCTTAGGATCTTGATAGGTGAGGATCTGGGAGTGATTGAGGAAGGCAAAGAGCACGGTTTCGTTGGCCAGGAAAAAAATGTATTGGCCCGGATAATTAGTAATCAGTTTTTTGCACCCCAGGGCCAAAACCTGGTAAAGGCTCTGGCGGGGGCGGCCGACCAGGCCGGATTCCATCTCGTCCCGGATAAATTCAAAGACCCGGGCGGCCAGGAGTTCCTCGGACATCAGGGGCCTGGGGCTCCGGTAATCCATCAACTTTTGGGATTCGCCCCTCATGATGAACAGCCAGTTGTGATCCAGAAAATGGTCCGTGAGGGGCTGGGCGTGGGACTCTTTCTGGTGGCCGCTCTTGGGGCAGCGGATGTGGGAGAGGATGATGCGGCTGTCAATCACCCGGGAGAGGCGGCGGAAGCTGTCATGGAGCATATCCTCGGTAAAAACACCTTCACAGGACTTTTCAATGAGCACCGTGCCGTCCCGAAAGAAGCCGATACCCCAGCCGCTGATATTGGCCCGGGCCCGGTCGGCAAAGGGGGGCAGGTACTCATGCGCCGTAAAATGCTGGCCTGCGGACATGGCAAAGAGTTCACACATCAGCCATCTCCTTTCCGGTCATAGAGACTCGAATCTTTCCCACTTGCAGAAAATGCACCCGGGACGCGGCTTCCGGGGGTAGAGGGGTCCAAAAAGCTATTTTTTCAGCGTTCCAAGGGGCAGGTAGGATCAGGCCCAGGGCCAGGGTGCGCCGGGCTCCGTCCAGCAGACCCACCAGCCGCAGGTGCATGCCGCTCCAGGAGAGCCAGTGGAGGGATTCCCCGGGAGCCAGGGGCAAGTTGCCCTTAGGCGGTGCAGCCACCAGCAGCACCCGCCGCTTCCCTGATGCCTCCCCATAAAGCACCGGCGCTCCCACCATCTCCCCTAGCCGCTGCAGCTCCCAGGGGGGCAACGGTTCTCCCTTGCCCCAGGGCAGGTTTTCCCAGACCAGGGAGCGCCAGGGCAGGACCAGACGCCGGGCCTCCTGGAAATAGCGGCGGAACCGCTCTTCCCGGTAGCGCCGCCGGTCCTCCGGCGTTTTCCGGGTCACCCGGGAGGAAATCGGCAGGCGGCGCACCGACCATCCGGGTTCTCCGGGGGCTGCCTCCCCCCCCAGAGATAACAGTAAAGGCTCCAGTTCCCGCTCCCGTTGCAGACCCAGAATCAAATCGGGCTGTAAGAGTTCCACCTGGGCCCTTTTGAGACGCAGGGCCCCGGGGCCGTGCACTAGGCCGCTGGTGTTGACCACAGTCCGGACTATTCCCCCCCGGGCCGCCTGGGCCACCAGCACCTGACAGCCCACCGCCACTTCCAGGATGCTTCCCACCGGCGAAGTCTGGCCGATGAAATAGAGGCCCTCGGGGGAGAGGCTGTTATCCCCCGGCAGCCGGGGCGGAAAGAGACCCAGGCCCAGGGTGGTGGGGGGCCCCAAATGGGATTGGCCCAGGTCCAAATCCACCAGGGCCGTAGGCAGGCCCGCGGCAAAGGACTTGTATACCAGGTAGCGGCTCAGGGTGCTCTTGCCGGTGTCCGGCGCCCCCAGGACCATGGCCAGGCCCCCCCGCTCCACCAAGAGCCGGGCCGCGGCTTCCCAGGCCGGCAATACTTCCATGCGGGCCAGAAAGGGGAAATGTTCGGCATCATGGTAGTCATCGCCACCTGGCGGCATAGAAGCCCCAAAAGTATGAAGTCCCCCCTTGAAAAAGGGGGGTAAAAAAAACTGCCCTGCCGCTGCCATTTTGATAATGACATATTCCGCTGACAAAGGGGAGGGCGGAAAAGGAAATGCGCTTCTGCCTTACTTGGCTATTCTGAAGCAGGCGACGGTGCCAGCTTCCCATTCCGCTCTCTTATACTGTCCTTTGACTACCCTTCGCCTGCCTGCAAGCGCCAGGCGAATTGGGGATAGACCTGGGCCAGTTTTTCCTTTACCGGGCCGTACAACAATTCCCGGGCCTCCGGCGTTAAGCCCGGGGTGGCCGGGATGGCTGCCGGAACTTGAAGTTGAAAGCCCGTGAGTTGCCGCACTTCCTCCAGGTCCACCCCTGGATGCAAGGACTCTAAAACCGGCGGTTCCGGGGGGGCCAACCTGAAGACGCACTTGGGAGTGACCAGGCAGGTCATCCCCCCGGGACGCTGCCGGGGACTGAGTTGGGGGGTGTACCCCGGCGCGGTGATCACATCCACCCGGTCCACCAGTCCCCGGGGCTCGTGCGTGGTTTTAAAGAGCACCACCCGTTTCACCACATAGGCCAGGATGGCCGAGCCCGCGCCCCCGGGGAGGCGCACCTGGGGCCGCTGGTAGTCCCCCACGGCCATGAGGTTGATATTCCCCTGGCCGTCAATCTGGGCGCCGCTGAGGAAAAAGACCTGCAAACTCCCCTGCTGCGCGAAATCAAAGAACCCTTGCCACTCCCCGGCAAAGGGCCAATCCCGGCTCCCTCCTATAAAAACTTCCGCCTGGGGGGCATGTGTCAGCTGGGCCAGCCACAGGGCCGCGGCCGGCATGGGCGAGAGCGTGCCGCAGGCAGCCGTGTCCCCGTCCCGGACCTGCCGGGCCAGGGCGCCGATCATGGTTTCTTCGCCGGGAGTCAGCATGTCTCTGGCCGTTGTTCGTGGGAGAGATTAAGGGCCTGGTAATTGGGGTTAAAAGGTTAAGAGGGGAAAAGGAAAAAGTATGAGAAGGAATCGAGTCTTTTCCTTTTCCCCTTTTAACTTTTCCCCCTTTTTCCCTTGTTAGATCGTCACCTTGGTGCCCACGCAGCTGACCATGAAGTTCTCCGGGAGTTCCACGGCCATCTTGGTGAGGGCCTTAAACCCGGTGCAGTGGCCGGCCAGGACCAGGTCCGCGCCCAGTTCCTTCAGGCCGCCGATGGTGCCGTTAATGAGGTCGTCGCCCCCCGCGGTGAGGTGGAAGCCGCCGATGATCGCGGCCACCTGGCTGACCCCGGTGAGTTTCTGGGCGTACTTGGTCATATTGATAATGCCGGGGTGGCAGCAGCCGCCGATGACCACCAGGCCTTTCCCCGCCACGTCGAGCACCAGGGCCTGTTCGTCGCTGAAGGGGTCCGGTTCTTCGTTCCCCTGGACGATGCGTTTGAAGCCGGGCAGGGGTTTTTCATAGGGGGTGGTGGTTTCCACCGTGCCGGTGAGCAAGGCCAGGTCCTGGAGCAGGGCCGGCCCCTGGTTTTCGTGGAGCTGGGCCCCCCCGGCCACCAGTTTCTCCCGTTCCAGGGCAAAGGGGCCCACCCTTCCCCGGGGGGTGACCAGGAGCTTGGGGAAGTAACAATCCTGGTGCAAATAGACCGGCAGCCCCGGCCCCCGCCGCTGCAAAAGTTCCAGGAGGCCGCCATAGTGGTCCGGGTGGCCGTGGCTGATGAACAGGGCGTCAAAATCATTCAGCCCATGGCCCATGGCCTCCAGATTGTTGAAGAAAGACAGGGGGGAATTGCCGGTGTCGATGAGGATGCGGGCTTGTTTGCCGTTTTGATTTAAGGTGAGGAGCATGGCCAGCCCGTGCGCGGCCAGCAGCGGCTTGGGCAGGCGGCCCAACACCACCCGCTCCACCACCCCGGGCCGGGAAGGCTCAAAAATATCAAAAAAGTTATCCACCAGAATTTCCACAGTCGCGGACTGCACCTTGGGAACCTGCATGATGGCCTCCTTAGAGGTTATTAAGGAAGGTGGCTCAGGGGGAGTGGCCCCTGGCCCTCCCCCCCACAATCGTCTCCAAACCTGAAAATGTTGGCCTTGAGGGAAAAAAATGGTAAAAATAGGTCGTATCCTCGTTAAAACTACCCTTACCCCGGGGGTGTGTCAAGATTTTTGGAGGCTGAAAGGAGGGACGGAATGCCCACATATGAGTATAAATGCAAGGCCCACGGCCACATCTTTGAAGTGGAACAAAAGATGAGCGATCCGCCCTTGGAGAAATGCCAGATTTGCGATTCCGAGGTGGAGCGCCTCATCGGCATCCCCACCATCTTTTGCAAAGATTCCCCCAACAGCCCCTATAAAAAGGACTTCCGCTCCGACCCCAAAAAGTGGGAATCCGTTTGTGAATCGGCCTTCGGGGCCACCAAGAAGGACAAGGAAGAAATCCGCAGGAACTGGAACAAAAAAGAAAATAAGTGGGTGTAAGGATCGTTTTACGTTTTACGGTTTGCGTTTTTCGTAAGGAGATCTAAAGATTAGCAAATGTAAATGAGCGTAAGCGCTATGGCGCTACGCTCATTTTTTCTTTTAACGAAAAACGCAAAACGCAGAACGAAAAACGGTATTATCAGCGGTTCATGGCCGCCAGGAACTCGGCGTTATTTTTGGTGCCCTTCAGTTTTTCCAGCAAAAATTCCATGCTATCCACCGGGGACAGGGGCGAGAGCAGCTTCCGCAAGATCCAGATGCGGTTCAGGTCCTCGGGCGGCAGCAGCAACTCTTCCTTGCGGGTGCCGGAGCTGTTGATGTTGATGGACGGGAAGATGCGCTTTTCGGTGAGCTTCCGGTCCAGGTGAATTTCCATGTTGCCGGTGCCCTTGAATTCCTCGAATATCACTTCATCCATGCGGCTGCCGGTGTCCACCAGGGCGGTGGCGATGATGGTCAGGCTGCCCCCTTCCTCGATGTTCCGGGCCGCGCCGAAGAAGCGTTTGGGCCTCTGCAAGGCGTTGGCGTCCAGGCCCCCGGAGAGAATCTTGCCGCTGGCGGGGATCACGGTGTTGTAGGCCCGGGCCAGGCGGGTGATGGAGTCCAAAAGGATAACCACCTCCCGTTTGTGTTCCACCAGGCGTTTGGCCTTCTCCAGGACCATCTCCGCCACCTGGATGTGGCGCTGCGCGGGTTCGTCAAAGGTGGAGCTCACCACCTCGGCCTTCACCGAGCGTTCCATATCGGTGACTTCCTCGGGCCGCTCGTCGATGAGGAGGACGATGAGGACTACTTCCGGATGGTTCCGGGCGATGGAGTTGGCCAGGTTTTGCAGGAGCATGGTCTTGCCGGTTCTAGGCGCGGCGACGATGAGGCCCCGCTGGCCCATGCCCACCGGGGTCATCAGGTCCATCACCCGGGCGGAGTAGTTGTCCGGGTCCGTTTCCAGTTTGAGGCGATTCTCGGGATACAGGGGAGTCAGGTTGTCGAAGAGGATCTTGTCCCGGGCCACCGCCGGGTCTTCGAAATTGACCGTCTCCACCTTCAGGAGGGCGAAGTAACGCTCCCCCTCTTTGGGGGGCCTGATCTGGCCGGCAATGGTGTCTCCGGTGCGCAGGTTGAAGCGGCGGATCTGGGAAGGGGAGACGTAGATGTCGTCGGGGCCGGGCAGGTAATTGTAGTCCGGGGCCCTCAGGAACCCGAAGCCGTCCGGCAGGATTTCCAGAACGCCGCCCCCGGAGATGACGCCGTTTTTCTCCACCTGGGCCTGGAGGATGGCGAAGATCAGCTCCTGCTTGCGCAGGCCGGCCGCGCCTTCCACGTTCAGGTCCCGGGCCAGGGAGGTCAGTTCATTAATCTTTTTGTGCTTTAATTCGGATAAGTTCATTATTGCCTCGTAGTAATAAATAAAAAGATAAAGATATTAATATGTTGCCAATTGCTATGCCTCAAGCAGGGCTGCCGCCGTTTCGACCTCTGGAATTAAGGTGGCGAAGGGGGCGCTTATGGGGATTACTCAGACCTGCGGCGGCAGGAGACCGCCAACCGCGAGGACCACAGGATACAGAACATGGATAATTTCAACGTCTAACCAAGGGGATTGGTAATCGAGGTTATCCTTAACTTGCTTTAGTAGTATCGGGCCGTAACCAGGTTTTCTTAAGGCAGGTTATGAAAGAAAATTAACTCCTTTCCCGGTCTCTGTCAAATGATTTTTTGCAAATTTTTCCAGATTATTTGCACCTGCCGCCGGGTTTCCCCTAAGGAGCCCCGGTTGTCCACCAGGTAGTCGGCCCGGGAGGCCTTATTCTTTAAAGGCATCTGGGCGTCGATAATGCCCTGGATTTCCGCCTCAGACCTTTGGTCCCGGGCCTGGAGGCGCTCCACCTGTTCCCGGGGGTCCGCGTCTACCACGATGACCTTATCGTAGCCCCCCTCCAGCCCCGCTTCAAAGAGTAGCGGCACCTCCACCAGCACCATTTTCGCCCCCTGGCGCTCCAGTTCCCCCAGGCGCTTCCGGATTTCCTGGCCCACGTAAGGATGGACAATGGCGTTCAGCCGCGTCCGGGCATGAGGGTCGGCAAAGACCTTCCGGGCCATCAGGGGCCGGTTGAGTTCACCGTTTTCCAGGAAAAACTCCGGGCCGAAGACCTCTTTCAGCTTCTCCCAGGCGGGCGCGCCCACGGCCACCACCTGATGGGCGATCTCGTCCGCATCCAGGACCGCCGCGCCCAACTCCTGGAACATGCGGGCCACCACGCTCTTCCCCGAGCCGGCCCCCCCGGTAATGGCGATTTTGAGCATTGTGTGACTTTTTTTGAGGGAGGGGGCCAGGGGCCGGTGGGCCCCTGCCCCCTCCCGCAAACTCCCTCTCCCAACCCCATAAAGTAGGGTGGGCATGGCCCACCTTTTTATTCTGTATGTTCTATTTCAATATTTTGATGACCTTCAATATAGTTTTCAAGGATTTTATGACCTTTTTTTAATTCTCTTAACACCAATTCTTTGGAGTGCTTTGGCCGTAGAGTGTCGTCGATTCCGATCTCTGGTGCTATAAAATTTGGCTTAGTACAAATTTCTTTACCAGTTGTCGGGTCAAAAGTATAATCTAAGTCAGCTAAATCTATAACTATATTAATATCTTTTGATAACAAGATTGTATATCTGAATATACCGAACAGACATATAAATCCAATTACTAATTTTTTTGGTCTATTGAAACTTATATGAATCTTGTGGAGAGGCCGTATATTATCGACCATAAAGCTTGTATTTCTGAAATTCGCTGAGGCCATATCTTTTTCAGCGCCGAATCTTATATAACTCCTTATTTCATCAAATGATGGAGAAAATACATATTTTTCTGGAATTTTAATACAAATTAAATTATATGCAATTTTAGATACTGCCCTACGGATCAGTGAATTGTCAAATACAAATTCCCTCTCTACCTCAATTGGCCCTGGGATAGTTTCATTTTTAGTATCAAATTCATGAGTCAATGAATGCTTTTCCTTCAATCCAAGGATTATCCTGTCTAGTTCTTTGGCAGAGCGGGCAATTACAGAAGCAAATACAACTTTATCGCCCTCTTTTATTATTTCAACAACAGGTTTCTTCCTTTTAAGTTCACTGCCGTTAGATGTTAATTCAATGTTTTTTTTTGGAAAGTAAACATTAAAAGGCTGATGCTGATTTTTACCTCTATCTCTATCAATTTTTAAACTTGTAGAAAAATATCTAAATTTATTAGTAAGTTCAGCGTCAATTTCATCTCCGAATTTATCATTGCATTCTTTACAATATATCCACGCAGACAATTTTCCGCCTAATGATTGAGGAATAATATGTTCCTTAGTCAATATCTTATGTTCACAACAACAAAAGCATTTACCAGTCTTTTTCATTTCTTTGATTTTGAATTAAATGTTTCAAAAATTAAATAAATTTTAAGTATTTCAAAACCCCTTGAAAATCCCCCGGCAGCGCCGCTTCCCAGCCCACCTCTTCACCGCTTCTGGGGTGAGCAAAGCGCAATTGCCAGGCGTGCAGCATCTGCCGTTTGACCAGAGGCTTCAGGCCCGAGAGGGCAGGGGGGGCACTCTTGAGGCGGGACGCGCCGCCGCCATAGGTGGCGTCTCCCAGCACCGGGTGGCCCTGGGAGGTCATATGCACCCTGATCTGGTGGGTGCGCCCCGTCTCGATGGTAAGCTCCAGCAGGGTCAGGGGGCCGGGGAATTCCTGGCGCACCCGCCAGAGGGTTACCGCCTCCTTGCCCCGGCGGGGGTGAACCGACATCTTGTGGCGCTCCACCGGGTGGCGGCCGATCTCCCGGGCAATGCGGCCAGTTGGTTGGGGCAGCCGCCCCCAGACCAGGGCAAGGTATTTCTTTTTGACCTGGTGTTTCTGGAACTGGCTCACCAGGGAGCGGTGGGCCAAATCCGTCTTGGCCACCACTATAAGGCCGCTGGTGTCCTTGTCTAGGCGGTGCACCAGGCCCGGGCGGCTGACGTCGCCGATTTCCTGCAACTCCGGACAGTGGTGCAATAGGGCGTTGAGCAAGGTGCCGGTCTGGTGCCCGGCCCCGGGGTGGGTCACCAGGTCCGGGGGTTTATTTACCACCAGGAGGTCCCGGTCCTCGTAGATAATCGATAGAGGCAGGGGCTCCGGCAGCAGATGGCTGGGCGCGGGTGGCGGCACCGCCACCTCGACGGCGTCCCCAGCCCGCACCTTGTATGAGGGCGGCCGGGCCTGGCCGTTCACCAGGACCAGCCCGGCCTTGAGCCAGCGCTGCAGCCGGGCCCGGGAATAATCCAATTGCCGGGCCAGGAGATGGTCCAGGCGGCACCCCCCTTCCTCCGGGGCGACAGTCAGGGCCAGGGACTGGGGGCGGCTGGCGTGACTTTCCAAAATTACCTTTAATAAGATTAGGCTCTTTCACAAAAAATTGTCATTCTGAGGGAGCGAAGCGACCGAAGAATCTAGATCCTGCGCTGCGCTCAGGATGACAGAATAATCAGTATTTCGAGAGCTTTTTTCTCCCGTCCACCGGGGGGAGTTGGGGGAACCAAGATTTTGAAAAACATTAGTAAGACACGTACCAGTGGTATGTCAAAGTGACCATCAAAAGGCAGGTATTTTCCCCCCTTTTCTAAAGGGGGGGCAGGGGGGATTTTATAAGCGCCCAAAATCCCCCAAAATCCCCCTTTTTCCAAGGGGGACTTTAATCTGCCGATTCCAGTGGTCAGAACAGGAATTTCTCTCCAGCTAATCTTGGAACACTCCCCCAGGTTCAAAGCTTGCGGGCATTGCCGCCATTCTTGATTTCGCTGAAGATCATGCGCCCCGCGGTGGTCTGCAAGACGCTGGTGACCGCCACCTCCACCTCTTTGCCGATGAAGCGGCGGGCGTTCTCAATGACCACCATGGTGCCGTCGTCCAGATAGGCCACGCCCTGGCCCTGGGACTTGCCCTCCCGGAGGATCTGCACCTGCAGGGTCTCCCCCGGCAGCACCGCGGGTTTCATGGCGTTGGCCAGCTGGTTGATGTTCAGGACTTCAATGCCCTGGAGCTCCGCCACTTTATGGAGGTTGAAGTCATTGGTCAGGATCTTGGCCCGGATTTTCAGGGCCAGGGCCACCAGCTTGGAATCCACGCCCGCGGCCTGGGGCATATCCTCTTCCACGAACTCCACTTTCAGGCGGTTATGCTGCTGCAGGCGCTTCAAGATGTCCAGGCCCCGGCGGCCCCGGGTGCGCCGCAGCTCGTCCGGGGAATCGGCAATATATTGCAGCTCTTCCAGGACGAATTTGGGCACCAGGAAGGTGCCTTCCAGAAAACCGGTTTCCGAGATGTCGGCGATGCGGCCGTCAATGATGACGCTGGTATCCAGGATCTTCAGGGGAGCCCGTATCTGCCGGCCCCCGTCCAGAAAAGCGGGTGTGGACACCTCCGACATCTTCTTCCCTCCCAGAACCAGCCCGATATAACCAAAAATGGCAGAAAGCAAAATATATAAAGGAATTTGTAAATTGGGGAGTTCCAGGAATTGGTCGAAGGGATAGCTGGCCACCTTGGCCATGCCCAGGCCGATGAACAGGCCCAGGGTGCCCCCAAAGATGGTTTTTAGAGGAATGCGCTTGATGAGCTGTTCCAGACCCAGGGTCAGGAAGGCCGCCACCAGGCCGCCTCCGGCTCCGGCCCAGCCGGCCCACCAATAGTTACTGAACTGGGGGATCTGGCTGGCGATGAGATAGCCGCTGACCGCGCAGATGATTCCCATGATGGCCCCGGTGACCATCTTCTTTAACAATAGCATTCACCCCCTTTCCAGGAGAGATTCAGGCAGGACGGTGCGGCAGGCGCAGCCGTTTTTGCACTAGGGTCAAAGCCGGCCACGTAATCAGCGACTGCACACCAGGGGCTGGTCATGGGCCGCAAACCAAGATGAAACTATGCCAGATCAGGCAGTTTCAGGCTCAGGGAAGGAAAAAAGACTCAACTACTTTCCAATAACTCCTGTAATTGCGCCTCGATTTCATCTTCCTTCTTATCATTCACTAACGAGAGTTCTTTAATTAATAGATTCTTGGCGGTGTCCAGCATCTTCCGCTCCCCAAAGGAGAGGTCTTTCTCGGTCTTCAGGAGGGTCAGATCACGGAGGACCTCTGCCACCCGGAAGGGGGAACCGGTTTTGATCTTGTCCATGTAGTCCCGGTAGCGCCGGTTCCAGGTCTGGGTATTGATGCGGGACGGCCGGAGGCTGAGGATTTCGTAAACTGCGGGCACCGACGTTTCGTCGATGATATCCCTGAGGCCGATGTTGCGGGCGTTGCCCTTGGGGATCATGATAATCATGTCATTGTCCAACAGACGCATAATATAGAACTGTTGCACATTCCCAGAGACCACCCGTTCCTGAATAGATTCGATTATCCCCACCCCATGGGCGGGATAAACGGCCAACTGGCCTATCTGGAACATCCTATCTCACCTCCCGTTAATTTTTTAACATATTTTCATCGAGAAAAAAAGGGCGGCGGGGCAAAGAAAGCTGGCAGCTACCAGCTTGCAACAGTCAGCTTCAAGACGAACTACCGGAAGTTTGTAACTAAAATAGTCAAACCACTATTTGCCTCACCTCCAATATTTTTTGTAAAGCTGCATACTGATACCTAAAAGCCTCAACGGGAGAAACGGAACAGAAGTATCTCCCCGTCCTGGACCAGGTAGTCCCGGCCTTCCACGTGCAGGCGTCCGGCTTCCTTGACCTTGGCGGCGCTGCCTAATTTTTGCAGATCCTCGAAATTCATCACTTCGGCCCTTATAAAGCCCTTCTCCATATCGGAATGGACCCGGCCCGCAGCCCGGGGCAGGGGAGTGCCATGGGGCACCGTCCAGGCCCGCACCTCGGTGCCCACAATGGTATAGAAGGTCACCAGGCCCAGGAGCCGGTAGCTCTCCTGGATCAGGCGGTGGATGCCCGGCTCCGCCAGCCCCAGGCCGGCCAGGAATTCCTGGCGCTCCTCCGGGGGCAGGTCCTGGAGTTCCGCTTCCAGGTCCCCCAGAATGGGGACTAGCGGCGCGGCCCGGGTTGCAGCCAGGTCCTGCAAAACCTTATAATGTCGGCCTCCCTGGAACTCGTCTTCGCTGAGGTTGGCCACAAAGAGATAGGGTTTCAGGGTGAGGAGAGGCACCGGCTGCAGGTGTTCCAGCTCCGGGGGGCTGAGGCCCAGGTCCCGGGCCCAGCGGCCCTGGTTCAGGCCCTCCTCCACCCGGGAGAGCGCGGCCAGGGCCGCGGCCCCGGCTTTCTCCCCCATCTTCACCTTTTTCTCCAGCTTCAGCTTTTGCCGGGACAGGATTTCCAGGTCCGCCAGGAGCAGTTCCGTCTCCACCACCTCCACGTCCCGGACCGGGTCCAGACTGCCCAGGGGGTGGGGGCACTTGCCGGAGGCAAAGCCCCGCACCACGTGCACCAGGAGGTCCACGTCCCGGATGTGGGCCAAAAACTGGTTGCCCAGGCCCTCCCCTTTGGAAGCCCCGGCGATGAGCCCGGCCACGTCCGCGAACTCAATGGTGGTGGGAGTAAGTTTTTCCGGTTTAAGGAGGGTTCCCAGGGCCGCCAGGCGGGGGTCCGGCACCGGCGCCACCCCCAGGTTGGGGTTGATGGTGCTGAAGGGGTAGATGGCCGTGTCCGCGCCCGCGGCCGTGAGGGCGTTGAAGATGGTGCTCTTGCCCGCGTTGGGCAGGCCGATGATGCCGCAGCGCCAAGACATGATTTTTCGGTTTTCAGTTTTCGGTAATAGAAATAAATTAAGGTCTTAATTTGAGGCTAATCTCAATCTTCCAAGAAACTTAGCACAGTTAGTCCATTAGAGGATTCTTATGTATTACTATGCCATGTGGCCGGGAGGCTGGATTTCGACCCAGGCCTGCCCCAGCACCCTTTCCCCGCCCAAGGTTCCCATGACCCTGTATAGCCCCTGATACTGGACCGAATTTTCGACAACGAGCTCTTGGTTGTACTGCACCGATTGCAGCAGTAGCACTCCCTCATGGGCTTGGGACTGGCCGTTCAACCGTACGTAGTATTGCATTGGATAGGTAAAACCGGTCTCCTTACTCTTCCACATGGTGCCCGGGACCGGCTCAATACTAATCTTATCATAGTCCCATTCCACGATGGGCAGTAGAGCACCATTTCGTGCCGTTGCCGAGTTCACTCTGTAGCGTCTGGCTCTGTTCAGTCGACCAACAATCTTCGTGTCAAGCTGGAACACCATCATGGCTTCGCCGCGCGAGGGGAACTGCAAGGCGAAGAACACGAATTGTGAATCTGCTACCACCAACTGAAACTCATCATTGAGGGTTTCGAGGCAGTAGTCCATCCAGAAGGCTCCGGAATTACCAGCGGTTAAGCGAGACGCCGAACCGGCATCTATCTCGAACCGCTCGACGTCCATTAAGCCCAAAGAATAGTAGTACTCACCCTGGCATTTCATCGGATCTGCCGTTTCTCGGAGGTACGCATCCACTGAGCCATGGAATTCTGATTGGATTCTCGAACGCTGCAGAGGCGTGAGCCACTGCGGATAGAAGGAAGCTGGACCGTAGCCATGCTGCACGGCGCCCATGCGATCGCGCAGGGTGACGCTGGCTTGCAGTTTTTTGCCGTGCTGGTCGGTGAGGTCGGCTTTTAGTAGATAGGTGGCGCTTGGCCGCCCCAGCTCACCTGAAAGCAGTTCCATACTTATCCAGCCCGGAGGTGTCCCAGGGCAGACAGCGTGAACCTTCCAGGGATTCTGGGTTATGACGATATTCTCAGGTCTGATTTTATCGCTGCCGCCGTAAAGATATTGGCCCACTGCAGCATGATTGAAGCCGATTGCGGCCTCGTAGAAAGAAACCTTCTTGCCTGAAACAAGTTGGTCCATGCGCTGAATAGCGAAGAAGAAGCCACTATTGTTTCCCGATTGCTCCAGCAGATTGCCGAAAAAGAACCAGCCGCCGACATCAAAATTAAGGTGATCCATGGAGAGAAACCTGGATAATTGTGCGGGGCTCTGACTCCAAGACGCGGAATAGCCGGGCAAATAGGAAGCACAGGTTCTGCGGCGACGCGCTAACACAGGCGCTAACAGGAGTTGTAGGTCAAGATCGTTTGTAAGCCCCGCGGGAGCGCTTATGAGCCCTGCAGCCGATAATACGATGAACTCCCGCCTGGAAATCAGTCTGGACATGTCCTCTCCCGGCTTAAACTGAGATTATGCGGCATGTCCGCCCACCATGGTCAAAAAACGGTTATCGGGTTTCTAGGCCCGGAGAAATTCCCCAAAGATTTCTGTCCTTGAACCCGATTCCTTTCATCGATGGCACGATAGCACAAATTTCTCTTAAAAGTGTATTTTCCATCCCTCTTTAACACGGCAGGCTAAGCTTGCCGTGTACCTGCATGAGTATAGAAAACGGAGAACTAAGCCGCCTGCGGCTGCTTCCAAATCCCCGGAATCTTCGTGCCGCAGTAACCGCACTTGCCGTCCTTCATCTTCACTTCCCCGATCCGGTAGCCGGTGCGCTGGATGATCATTTTGCCGCAGTGATGGCAGAAGGTGTTCTCCGCCTTATGGGCCGGGATATTGCCCAGGTAGACGTATTTCAGGCCCTTTTTCAAGGCGATTTCCCGGGCCTGCTCCAGCACGCTCACCGGCGTGGGGTAGTGATTCTGCATCTTGTACAGGGGGTAAAAGCGGGAGAAGTGCATGGGGGTTAAGGGGCCCAATTCGTCCCTGATCCAGGCGCACATGTCGCCGATGGTCTTGGCTTGGTCGTTGTGCTGGGGAATGACCAGGTTGACGATCTCCACGTGCACCCCATGCTGGCGCAGGGTCTGCAAGGTGCGGAGCACCGGGGCCAGCTCCCCTCCCACCAGGTCCCGGTAGAATTGGGGGTCAAAGGACTTGAGGTCGATGCAGGCCGCGTCCAGCACCTCCGCCAGGGGTTGGAGGGGTTCGCTGTTGATGTAGCCCGCGGAGTGACAGGTGTTCAGCAGGCCCGCTTTCCTGGCCAGGCGGGCCGTGTCCAGCATGTATTCGTAAAAGATGATGGGCTCCACGTAAGTATAGGCGATGGAGGGGCACAGTCCTTCCTGGGCTTTGGCTACCACCTGGTCCGGGGGCAGGTGGTAGTTGAAGGTCTTTTCCGGGCGGTTCTGGGAGATTTCCCAATTCTGGCAAAACTTGCAGTGGAGGTTGCAGCCCGCGGTGGCGATGGAAAAGGAAAGAGTGCCGGGAAGGACGTGGAAGAAGGGCTTTTTTTCGATGGGGTCCAGGTGCACCGCGCAGGGGTTGGCGTAGGCCAGGGTGACGTATTTCCCGCCCCGGTTTTCCCGGACCAGGCAATCACCCCGCTCTCCGTCTTTGACCTCGCATTTCCGGGGGCAGAGGCGGCATTCGATAAGTCCCTTGGCTATGGGCTGGAAATAGAGGGCCGGATGGGGGACCGAGAAGCCGGAGCGCAATTCCTGGGCCCCGGCGGGACGGAGGGGCAGGGGCAGGCCCAAGAGGGCCAGGGCGCAGGCCCCCCCCTGGAGAAAAGCGCGGCGGCTGTACTGCCGGCCCAGCCAATCCGGGGGGCCGTTCTTCATCTGCCGATGCCTTTCATGACCAGGGCCTCAAAGGGACTCGCCACAAATCACAGCCCGGTCTCCACCCCTAATAGCCTGGGGAGAAATCAGGAGGAATTCCTGGTTGCAGACGCTGGTACCCGGGGGTGTATTAGTGGGCCCTGATGCCGTTGATGCGGTTGCGCAACACCCCGGAGGTCTTGAACACCACCACCTTGCGGGCCCGCAGGATGAGATTTTCTTTGGTTTGGGGGTTTCGGCCCCGGCGGGCGTTCTTCTGTCGGACCGAGAACTTGCCGAAGCCGCTGATGAGCAGGTCTTCACTCTGGGCCAAGGAATCCTTCATGATGTCCAGGACCCGTTCCACCACTGCCCGGGATTCTTGTTTACTCAGACCCACCTGGGTCTGCAGGCGGCTGATCAACTTTTCTTTGGTAAGGGCCATAAGCTTGTATCTAACCTTTTGTGCGAGGCTAAATCCTTAGGGTATATAATGGCTTAAAGAGATTTCCCTGTCAAGTTTTTTTTACGCCTGTGATTCCGGAAAGGGCATGGGCCTCCTTGGGGGGCCGCAGAGGCCGCCGCATACCGAAACTGAGGGCCTGAAAATGGCAGGCGTCCAGGCACTTTAGGCACATGATGCATTCCCGGCTGTCCCGTTGCTCGTGGGGCACCACCCCGGTGGGGCAGACCTTGACGCAAGCCCGGCATTGGACGCAATTCCCTTCACTGAACTCCAGTTGCACCATGGTCATGCGGGAAAATAAACTGTAAAACGCACCCAGGGGGCACAGGATGCGGCAGAAGGGCCGGCTGATAAAAACGGCCAGGGTAAGGAGGAGGATCAGGATGGTGATTTTGTTCCAGAAGTAAAAGCCCAGGGTGGTCCACAACGCGGGTTTGAGGAAGACCAGGGGCAAGGCCCCTTCCAGGGTGCCCGCGGGGCAGAGGAGTTTGCAGAACCAGGGTTGCCCCAAATTATATTGATCCAGCAAAAACAGGGGCATGAGGATCACCATCACCACCAAAACCCCGTATTTCAACCACCTCAAGGGGGCCCAAAGATTGAATTTACGGCTGGGCACCTTGTTTAGCAGATCCTGGATGAAGCCGAAGGGGCAGATCCAGCCGCAGGGCAGGCGGCCCACAATGGTGCCGATGAAACCCAGGTAGCCCACCACCATGGCCCCCAGGTGGGGAAAGCTGCCGGGTATGGTGTAGCGCAGGCTGGCGATGAAATTCTGGACCGCTCCCACCGGACAGGAGAGGAGGGCGCCGGGGCAGGAATAGCAATTGAGGCCGGGATGGCACACCGCCTTCAAGGGCCCCTGATAGATCACCGAGCCCCAGGGAAAAAGGAGATAGGCGTTGGTCCCCAGGGCCATCAGGGTCTGAATCAGGTTCCTGAGAGCGGTCATCAACCCACCCCGATGCAGGACAGGCAGATGGTATTGCCCAGGTGCATGAGGTAATCCAGATCTCCGGTGTTGATCCCCAGGATGAAGAGGAGGGTAAAGATGATCACCAGCCAGATCGCTTTTTTAGGCATGGGCGCACCTCTTTTGGAGAATTCCAGGTTCCAAGTTCCAGGTTCAAAGTTTAACATGGATGCAGGGATAGCCGCACACCAGAATACTGGCGGGCAGGGCGCAGGAAAAAATAGGACATATCGGGCCAATTTTTCCCTGCTTACTGCCCCTTCTCGCGCCATCCCGCCGCATCAAACAAAACCTTCCTTGAGCGCGGCAATGGCTGCGTCCACCCGTTCCCGGGCTTCGGGACCCTGCCGGCGCAGGGCGTCCCAGGCCTCCCGGACCATTTCCTCCAGGGGCTCAGGGAGAGAGCCGTAGACCGCCATAAAAGAACGCCGGCGCTGCTGCAGCCTTAAGGCCAGCCTCTCCGCCTCCGGTTTCTCTAAATAAGCGTCGATAGCCTGCAATATTTTGTCTTTATCCCCGGGAAGCTGTCCCTCCACGGCGTACAAGAGGTTGGACATCTGGTCGGAGACCAGATAGGAGCCGCAGTTTAAATTGGTGATCAACAGGGCAATCTCCGCCACCACTTCGTCTTCGGGAAGTTCGGTAAACAACCCCTCTTTGGCCTGGGCCAGCAGGGGGGAATTACGCCGCAGGGCCAGGGTGCGCAGGCGGATGAAATCTGGGTTGATCTCATTCAAGACCGCGGCGCTGTCCAGGGCGTGCCGGGGGGACAGCTCCTGGCCCCCCAGGCCGGGCATGAGATAGTCGCACAGCGAGATGCCCGCGGCCACCACCTTCTGGCCGCCCTCCACCTGCTCTTTGGCGGTCACCCCTTTCTTCATCCTGGCCAACACCGCGTCGCAGCCGGATTCCAGGCCCACGTGGAGCCGCACCAGGCCGGCCTGTCGCAATTCTCTCAATTCCTCCACGGACTTGCGGCGGCAGCTCCGGGAGCTGGCATAGGCGGTGATCCGCTCCACCGTGGGGAAGACTGATTTTAGATAGTTGAGGATGGCCAACAGGTCCGGAGTCCGCATGATCAGGGCATCCGCGTCCTGAGAAACACGGTCCTGGCCCCGGACGCCAGCCAGTTGGCCACGTTCTGGAGATTTTGCCATTTCCGGCTCAGATTACCAGAATTTTCTCCATAGAGAAGGGGGTTGCCGCCCCAGACCCCGCGGATGACGTCCTGGGTGATCCAGCCGCCCCGCCCCCCGGCCGCGGCCTGCAGTTCCTCCTTAAGGGCCCGGGCGACGTCGATATCCTTTTTTATATCCTCAACCTGACGGTAACCGAATTTCTCTCCCCGGTAGGTGGCGCAAAACTCGCAACGGTTCCAACTGCAGTTTCTGGTGGTCCTGATGAGCAGGGAATGATCGCTGCCTTCGCTGGGGGGGCGGATGGGCCCCATCTCAAAGAAGAAGTTCTCTCCGTGGACGGCCAGCCTGCCATGATCCTCAGGGTTTGGAAAGGTCATAAAGATAATTTTGGGTCGGGGATCAGGATTGTCAATATGGCTAAGATTCCTGGAGGAAAGACGGGTGAAGTTCGGGGATTTTATAAAAATTTGGCCATCACTTCGACGCCATTATATCCAAAGGTGGCGGAGCCGGGGAAAAAATTTTCAGGTTGCCGATATTTTCTTGACAATATCAAACATGTGTTTATTATAATATTCATATATTATGAATAGCAAATATTCCCCAGAGCGCTTGGAAAAAGCGGCCCGCTGCCTCCGGACCTTGGCCCATCCCCTCCGGCTGCAGATCATTAACCTTCTCAGCCAGAGGGAACGCGCCGTCCAGGAGCTGGAAAAGGAACTGGGGGTTTCCCAATCCAGCATCTCCCAGCATCTCAATCTCTTGAAAGACAAGGAGATCGTGGCCTCCCGCCGTGCGGCCCAACAGGTTTTTTATCGCCTCAACGACCCCCGTTTTCTGGAGCTCATCTCCCTGACCCGGGAGCTGTTTTGCAAGGAATAACCAGGGTAGGGCGTACCTAACGCTGCGTCCACCCCGGGGCGGTCTTTTGGGGCCGCCCCTACTTGGCATTAAAGGAGCAAGTCATGAGCAAATACCACCCGCAACGCATCTTGGATTGCCGGGGAGACGCCTGTCCCCTGCCCCTGCTGAAGACCAAGAAGGCCATGGCTGAGATGGCCAGTGGCGAGATCTTGGAGGTGGTGGGCACCGATCCGGGCTCAAAAAACGATCTCCCCAGTTGGGCCAACCGCACCGGCAACCTTTACCTGGGCGAAGAGGAAGAAGGGGACGTCTTCCACTTCTTTCTCCAGAAGAAATGAAGTCCTCCATGGCCACCGGACCTTTAGGAATTATGGTCACCACCCGGGAGGCCCTGGACCACCTTCTGGGGCTGGTGGAGGCCGCGGAAAAACGGGGCGTCCAGGTGGAGGTCTTTCTCAGCGGCGAAGGGGTTATGCTCACCCAGGACCCACGGTTCGCCCAACTTGCGGGCCGGGCCAGGCTGGCCCTGTGTGAGGTGAGCTTCCGGGCCCAGGGATTGTCGGGGGAGGTGCCGGGCATGGGTTTCAAGGATTTTGCCACCCAGGCCCGCCACGCGGCCATCGTCGAAGATTCCCCCCATTATCTGGTGTTGTAACGGAGAAGGAACTAATGAAGAAAGTTGCGGTGGTGACCCGTAATCACCAGAGCCATTACGAGGCCCTGCGCACCAGCCTGGGATGCCTCCTGGAGGATCATCAGGTGAGCTACCTGGTGCTGGATGAAGAGATCCGGCCGGATGAGGCCTTTACCGACAACCTGGGCTTTCTGGAGGAGATGGAAGGCCGGCGCTACAGCAACCATCCGGCCAATGTGGAAAAATACGGCTTTACCTATATGGACCTGGCGGAGATGGGAGAACTTCTGCGGGACCAGGACATTATCATCCCTTTTTGAGGCAGCCATGAAAATTCTCCATGTATTTCGCCATCCCCCCGATGGGGTCACCCGGGAACTGGCAACCATCCTCTCCAGGGACCGGGAGGCCGCGGAATTCAACCTTTTTCAGGAACCGGTGGACTATGACCGGTTGTTGGAGCTGATCATCAACCACGACCAGGTGGTTTCCTGGTGGTAACAAGGAGCATTCATGAGTACCAATAATGCCCATCAATTGGCCGGGGCCGGCGGCCACATTTTGTCCACGGAAATCCAGGAGTTCATCAATGAACAGGTGCGCCTGCAGGTGGCCGCGGAGTTCAAGCGCCTGGGCCTGGACCCGGCCCGGCCCAAACGGGCCGCGCTCATCGCCTCCAAAGGCACCCTGGACATGGCTTACCCGCCCCTGATCCTGGCCACCGCGGCTGCGGCCATGGATATGGAGGCCGCGGTCTTCTTCACCTTTTACGGCCTGGATATCGTCCGCAAGAAAAAATTAAGCCACCTGAAGGTGCCGCCCCTGGCCAACCCGGCCATGCCCGTGCCCATGCCCAACATCATCGGCATGCTCCCGGGCATGACCCGCATGGCCACCTGGATGATGAAGGACTGGATGAAAAAGGGGGGGGTGCCCACCATCCCCGACCTCCTGGACTTCGCCAAGGAAAACGGGGTGCGTCTCATCGTCTGTCAGATGTCCATGGACGTGCTGGGCATCAAAAAAGAAGAATTGATCGACGGCCTGGAATTCGCAGGGGCCGCAGCCTTTTTGGACTACGCCGCGGATTCCGATATCAACCTGTTTGTATGAATGGATTGCGGGGGGAGGGGCCAGGAAGCGGATGGCAGGCGGGGACGCCTGCCCTACTGGCCACTTCCCCCACACCCCCCTCCCCAACCCGCATACAAATAGAAATCCGGTTTATATGGGGTAGGGGAAGGGAAAACTGTCTTCGGCGTTCTCCCTCAACGCGCCCTCTTGAAGTCATTTCAAAACCGGATTTTGCAGCCGTTTTGGTTCATCCAGGATGGTTTTCTTGGAAAAAGGATCACCCCCCTTTAGAAAAGGGGGACTTTTTAAACCCTCCTTCCATCCTTTTGCGCGTTGATAAACTATCTGAAGGTTCATAATAGGTTTTGAAATAGGTCCTAGGGGTTGTATAGGAAATAAGAGTGCCACCTCTGGTTCTTGGCCCCGTCTGTGCTTATAATAGCCATATTGAGCTGACCATCATCTGCCCAAGGGGGAGCCATGGGCAAAAAGGCCCTGATCGTGGCGGACATGCTCCGGGATTTTATGGAGCCCCAGGGGACCCTTTACCTGGGGGACGCCGCCCGGGGCATCATCCCCTTTGTGGCCCGGAAGATCGAGGAGACCAGGGCCGCGGGCGGGGTGGTGATTTACGTCTGCGACGCCCATGCCCCGGATGACAAGGAGTTTAAGCTCTTTGCCCCCCATGCGGTCAAGGGCTCCCCGGGCGCGGAGATCATCCCCGAGCTCCAGGTCCGGCCCGGGGATTACCGGGTGGCAAAGACCACCTACAGCTGTTTTCGTAACACCAACCTGGACGCCATCCTCAGGGGGGAGCAAGTGGCGGGGGTGGAGATCGTGGGGGTGTGCACCTCCATCTGCATCCTGGAAACTGTGAAGGAACTCTTTGAGCGGGACATGCCCCGCCTGGTTTACCGGGAGGGAGTGGCCGACTTTGACCCCGAGGCCCACGCCTTTGCCTTGAAACATATGGCCCGGGTCCTGGGGGCGGAGGTGGTCTAATGAGGCGTTCCTAAATAGTATGACAGTGAATCAGAGGAGAATCTGAGCTTTCAGGGTATTAAAGTCCCCCTTTGAAAAAGGGGGATTTAGGCAGCAGTGTCCGGTTAAGTTTTTGCAAAGGCATAGTTTTTTTGCCGTTGAAGCTCTGGGAGA
>JAGVAH010000008.1 GCA_020060385.1 Syntrophobacterales bacterium
AGTGCTGGCCGAGCACTATCCCGCGCCCCTGCAACGGGTCGGCCTCCGGGACACCTTCGGCACCTCCGGCAAGGCGGAGATTCTCCTGAAGCATTACGGGCTAATGCCCGATGATATTAAAAAGGCAGCCCTCAAGGCAGTGTCACGCAAAAATTAGCGGTGAACAATTTTAGGTAGCCGGGTGAATGCCGGTCATGCACCAGAACCGTGGATCCCCGGCCGCTAATCATAGAAGGGGCAGTAGAGTGAGACCTTTTGGAGCCAAAACCTGCCAAACCAGCCCTGGTTGGTTTTCTTACCAGATTTCTTCCGTCTTTTTGGCCCTTTTCCTGGTTGCTTCCTGGACCGGAGTGGTGGCTGCCGCGCCGGCGCAGGACTATGAATCCCTGCGGCTGATCACGGAAGCCATGCATGAAATTTCCCAGAAATACGTCTGGAAAAAGGGGGAAGAAGAGATAATTTATGGGTCCCTCCGGGGTTTGATGAATTCCCTGGATCCCGATTCTTCTTTTCTCACCCCCCAGGAATATCAACAGGTTTTAAGCGGACATAAGGACCACTTGGCGGAAGCCGGGGTGGATTTGGTTTACAAAGACACCCTCCTCACCGTGGTCGCCGCAGTGGAGGGGGGGCCGGCCTGGCGGGCCGGGTTGCGGCCGGGGGATCATATTCTCAAGATCAATGGGCATCTGGTGCGCAATCTCACCACCCAGGAGGCCAATCGCCGCTTCCAGGGAAAGGCGGGGACCACCCTCGACCTCCAGGTTTTACGCAATGGCCTGGTCAAACCCCTGGATCTAAAGGTGACCCTGGAGCCCCTGGCCCCGGGGGGGGTGACCTATAAAATCCTGAAGGACTCCTACGTTTATATCCGTATGCCTTGCTTCACCCCGGAGACCGTGACCCAGTTGGCCACCACCTTAAAACAACTGCAGCGTCATCAGCCGGCCCTGAAGGGCTATATTCTCGATCTCCGCAATAATGCCCGGGGGAATATTGACCTGGCGGTGCGGGGGGCTTCCCTGTTCATCGGCGATAAAGAGGTCCTCACCGCCCGGGGACGGCCCCCGGAGCCGAGCCAGGTCTTTACCGGCCGGGCCAAATCGGAAATCTTTAAACCCGGCCAGCCCCTGGTGGCGCTGGTGGACGGCGGCACGGCCCGGGCCTCGGAAGCTCTGGCCGGCGCCCTCCGGGACCAGTATGGCGCGGTGCTGCTGGGGAGCAAAACCGTGGGCCTCTGCGGACTCACCAAGACCCTGCCCCTCCAGGACGGCTCAGCTCTAGTGATGACCGTGGCCCAGTGTTATACGCCTAAAGGCCAGAAGATCCATGGCAAAGGTCTGGAGCCTGAGGTCGCAGGGAAGACCCCGGCGGCCAGCACCTCCGGGGTCACCACTCCGCCCAAGCTCTCTCCGGAGCAAGACCCCTGGGTGAACCAGGCTTTGGAGATCTTGAAGACCGGCAAGCCCCAAAAAGTGGCGGAAAAGGTGAAGAAGCCATGACTTTGAGCCCTAGGCCTTGGAGAAACCCAATGATCATAAGAAAAATAATGGGGGCCGCCCTCACCCTTTCACTGATTCTGGTCCTTTTCTGGGGCCTGTCCCTGACGGATTCGACCCCGGTTAACGCCCGCTCCCGGTACGCTCCCCTGCAAATGGCCTCTCTGCCGGAGGTGATCTCACCGGCCACGGATGCCAAACTCAAGGTCCTGGCTCAGGCCCTGGCCCTGGTGGAAGAGCAATATGTGGAGCCCAAGACCCCCAAGGATTTAATTTACGGGGCCATCCAGGGCGCGGTGAGCACCCTGGATTCCCACTCTTCCTTTATGACCCCGGAAGAATACCGGGAACTGCAGATCGAGACCAAGGGCAAGTTCAGCGGCATCGGCATCGAAATCACCCTGAAGGACCGGATCCTGACGGTGGTTTCTCCCATTGAAGGCACTCCCGCCTACCGCGCGGGCCTCCTGGCCGGGGACCAAATCGTCAAGATCAACGGCGCGCCCACTAAAAACATGTCCCTCACCGAAGCGGTGAAATCGATCCGGGGCCCCAAAGGCAGCAAGGTGACCCTGACCATCAACCGCCACGGTTTCACCCAGCCCAAGGACTTTGTCATCGTCCGGGAAATCATTCCCATTCGCAGCGTCAAGGCCCGGGTGGTGAACGACGGCATCGGCTACATCCGTCTGGCCAATTTCCAGGACCAGACCGACACCGACTTGCAGAACTACCTGAAGAAGATGCAACAGCGCCTCAAGCCCTTTAAAGGCCTGATCCTGGACCTGCGCAATGACCCGGGGGGCCTGCTGGAACAGGCGGTGCGGGTGGCGGATGAATTCCTCAACTCCGGGCTGATCGTCTATACGGAAGGCCGCACCCCCCACCAGAGCATGCGCTTTTACGCCCACCCCGGGGAAAAACTGGGGGTGCCCATTCCCATGGTGGTCCTGATTAACGAGGGCAGCGCCTCTGCCTCGGAAATCGTGGCCGGCGCGCTCAAGGACCAGAAGCGGGCGATTATCATCGGCACCAAAAGCTTCGGCAAGGGTTCGGTGCAGACCATCATTCCCCTGGAAGACGGCTCCGCCCTGCGCCTGACCACCGCCCTCTATTACACTCCCAGCGGCACCACCATCCAGGACAAGGGTATTGTCCCGGATGAGGTGGTCAAGGAGAAGGAAATCCCCGCGGGCAAGAGCCTCCAGAAAGTGCGGGAAGAGTCCCTGAACAAGCACATGCGCAAAGAGGGACTCACGGATAGACCCTGGACCCAGCCCATCACCGCCGCGGAACTGGATCAGGACCCCCAACTCAAGCGGGCCGTGGAGCTGATCCGCAACTGGCCCCCCAAAAAGTTGGCCCAGCAGGCGAAGTGAGGGTTTACCGTTTTCCGTTGAAAACCGGAACAACGCTTGTACAGCTTGAGGGGGAATGATTAAATCATTCCCCTTTTTAATCAGGGCGAGGAGGGCGGTTTTTCATTAATTTTCGTCTTCGCTATCCCCTTCCCTTCAAAGTTTCCTTAACTGATTGATTAATCGATTGAAAACTGCTTATTTATTCAGCCTTCGCAATCAAAATGTCTAGTTCTTTTCACGGAAAACGGAAAACGGAAAACGGAAAACCCTCAGTACCAGAGGGCCTGGTGGCCATCATCGGCCGGGCCAACGTGGGCAAATCCACCCTTTTTAACCGCCTGACCCGCACTTCCCAGGCCCTGGTGGCGGATTTTCCCGGGGTCACCCGGGACCGCCTCTATGGGCAGGTGGACTGGGAAGATTTTTCGTTTTTGCTGGTGGACACCGGCGGCCTGGTGGGGGGCGAGGAGGAGTTGGGAGAACTGGTGCGCCGCCAGGCCGAGGCCGCGGTGGCGGAAGCCGACGTCCTCCTCCTGGTGATGGACGGCAAAGAGGGCCCCCAGGCCGGGGACGGGGAGGTGATCGACTACCTGCGGCGCACCGGCAAGCCCTTCCTCCTGGTGGTGAACAAGATTGACCATCCGGGCCGGGAGGAGCGGCTCCCGGAATTCTACCGCTTCGGCGTCACCCCCCTGCTGCCCGTGTCCGCGGTCCACGGCCTGGGTCTGGACGCCCTCCTGGCGGCCCTGGTCGAGAAACTGCCCCAACCGGAAGAGGCCGCGGAGCCGCCCCTGCCGGGCATCCGGGTGGCCATCCTGGGCCGGCCCAACGTGGGGAAATCCTCCCTGGTCAACCGCTTCCTGGGCCAGGAGCGCCTCCTGGTTAGTCCCCGGCCGGGGACCACCCGGGACGTGGTGGATACGCCCTTGACCTGGCAGGATCAGGATTATGTCCTGGTGGATACCGCGGGGCTGCGGCGGCCCAGCCAGGTGGCGGCCGGGCTGGAGAGGCAAATGGTGCTCAAGGCCATCAAGGCCCTGTCCCGGGCGGAAGTGGCGCTGCTGCTCCTGGACGCCCAGGAGGGGCTGACCCAGCAGGACCTGCGCATCGCCGGGCTCATCCAGGATCAGGGCAAGGGTTGCCTCATCCTGGTGAATAAGTGGGACCTGGTGAAGCCAGACCCCCAGCAGGCCCAAAAGGTCCTGGAGCGGGTGGCCTCGGGCTTGGAGGTCATAGCTTACGTGCCGGTGCTGCCGGTCTCCGTCAAGACCGGTTACAACACCCACAAGGTCTTTCCTTTACTCCACGACATTTACCAACAGAGCCGGCGCCGGGTGGCCACCCGGGAACTCAACCTGCTCCTCAAGGAGATCACCGACCGGGTGCCCCCCTCCCGGTACCGGGACCGGCCGGTGAAATTCCTTTACCTGACCCAGGCGGAAATCCAGCCTCCCACCTTCATCGCCTTTGTCAATCAACCCGCAGGGGTCAAGGACTCCTACCGCCGCTACCTGGTGAAGCAGTTGCGGGAGAGGTTGAACCTCCCCCACGCGCCGGTGCGCCTCTACCTGAAAGGCAGAAAGCGCCGGGGCTAGCCCCACGGAGGTGGCGGCGCGGCACCGGCCTTCCCCAAATCACCTCCGGGAAACCTGGAACCCAGGGCTTAGGGAGAGAGAAAAAGACAAAATTAGTTTTGGGTGGCGAGGATAATTGCAGACGTGGACTGGGGAAAATTCCGCCACAAGGAGTAGCGGGATTCAATGAAATAATTATCCCTGCCCCTGCCTGCCGCTGCCGGAGTCGGGGATTGGTAATTAACCGCAGTTTTGCCGGATTGTTCTAAACTTTAACCAGCCGCAGTGTGGGGCGCCCGCCCTGTCGGCGCTCCGTCTTGATGGCATTCCCTTTCTTCAGGGCATTTTTGACCCGGACCCCGTTGATCAGGAAGTAGGCGATCACCGCCCTTTCCCAGGCGGGAGAGACCTCCAATTGCTCCATGCGGGTTTTGAAATAATTAAGAAGTTCGTTAAGGTCCGGTTCGTCGTAAGCAAGTACTCGGTCAGCTAAGCGTTCAATGGCTTCAGCGATCATGAATGCGATCTTTCTTCCTCCAGCAATTTTCTGTCCCATTGCGGACACTAAAACACATGGGACAAAAAGTCAAGAAAAAGTATCAGTACAAAAAAATGTTCAGGTTATTTTTTCCCCTTCCAGGGCCGCGATCACCTGGAGCAGACGCCGCACCTCCGCCCGCAAAATCTCCTCCCCCTGGGCCGGGGTGGCCGGGGACGGATCGCCCCATACCCCCCCGGGCCAAAAACGCCGCTTGTCCCGCACCAGGATATACTTGGGAAACGCAGGCCACTCCGCCGGGGCCGTGCCCTTGACCAAATGGGGGGACGCGGCCAGCATGAGCGCGGTCTCCACCTCCCCGGCGTGGGCGTCGCCTTTAGTGCGCACCAGGTGGGGATTTTCGGTGAGAACCTCCCGGAGCAGGTCCAGGACATTGACCACCGCCACCCGGATCTCCGGGAGCGCGGCCAGCAAGGTCTCCCCCGCCTCCAGGAGCGCGGCCATATGGGTGCCCCCGGCATGGCCGCTGAGGATGACCAGGTTAGAAAATCCCTGGCGCCAAAACTCCCAGCCCAGGTCCAGCACCAAAGCCCGGAGCGTGTCCCCGGAAATGCTCACCGTGCCCGGGTGCTCCCGGGTGGAGCGGCAGACCCCGTAAAATATAGGCGGCGCCACCACGATGGGGTGCTCCCGGGCTACCCTGCGGGCCACCTCCAGGGCATGAAACGCGTCCGTGCCCAGGGGCAGATGGGGCCCATGCTCCTCCAGGGAGCCCACGGGGAGGATCACCGTCCGCCCCTTTTCCCGGGCCGCCTCGAATTCCGGCATGGTCAGGTCTTCCCAGTCAGCCATGGCTCGCCATCCTGCTCCCCTTGATCTGGTCGGCTCTTTAAGGGAGCAACTTTAGCCCCCTGAGTTCCACCCCATCAAAATCCCCCCCAATATGGCCACCGCTCCCTTCAGTTCCTAATCCTCCCCTCAATTATTGGAGGAGCAGCTGCAAAATACCGGGCAGGGTCTTAGTCTTTGCCGCAAAATTAATCCCCCACAGGTTGCCGGTGGTAATGGAGCGGTCAGTGGAGGTGCCGGTGGTCACCACCTTAGGCAGAAACTCATATCCGGCCTTGGTGACCTGGATGTTATAGGTGGACGCGGACGGCACCTAGGCCAGGGCGTAAATACCCCGGAAATTGGTGGTGGCGGCGTACGTCCCCCCTCCATTCCTGGTGGCCGTAACCGTGGTCCCCTCGAGGGCCTTGCCCCCCGCCATGACCCGGCCGCTGATGATCTCCCCGGCGCCGCTGGTATAAATATTATAGAGACACTCCAAAACCAGATTATAGGTGCCTTGCGTTTTGGTATCGACATTGGGCAGATTGTACCAGGCATCTTCAAGGCCGTTCCAACCCATGTTCAAATGATGGTATAAGGTGGACAAATTATAACCATAACCATCGGCCACCACGTCGTGTCCATTTTTAGGGTCGCTCATATTGATGATCCCCAATTGCACCGGCAGGGAAGCATCCAGGTTGGCGTTGATCATCGCCTTGAGGTTGGCATTGGGAATCCCGGTCTCGGCCCCGCCATCGATGACATTTTTATAGTTAAAGGTATTAACCAAGGCCAGACGGACATCCGAGGTATTAGCTGCCGAGGACTCCTTGGTGTATTCCATCTTAATGGCGGTCGCCGCGTCATGGATCAAGGCGCCGATGGCCTGGAGCTGCACATCGTTGGCGCCTGTCTTCGGCTCCGCCACCATATTTCCCCAGTCATAAGCCCCCCCTTTGCCATCTCCGCCCCTGAGTTTTTCCTGCTTGTCTCTGCCATCCACCTTGATGGTGAATTCCGGCGTTCCGACCTTGTCCGTGGGGTGTTTATGGTGCCGCATAATTTGAGCCATGGCCGTGGCCACGCAGCCACAGGGGTAATTGCTGACACTGCCCGGATCATAAGGGGGAGTATAGAAATTGTAGCAGGCCTTCACAGCGGTCCCGATAGTCACTACGTCCTGGTCCCAGCGGGTCGCTACCAGGGGATCCACCCTGGGGTCCGAGACCGTGGGCAGGCCGGATTCCTGCCCCCGGTTTTCCAAGAGGCCAGCCTCCGTCCCCTGGTTGAGCAAAGATTGCCATTTGCTCCAGGCCTGGGCTTGCGCGCCTTGGGGCTGAAAAGGCACCTTTTCCGTCTGCGCCTGGGCTGCCGCGGCCCGGACTAGGGCCAGCCGCTGGGGCACATCCCTGGTGACCCAAGCCCCCAGGGGGTTGGCGCCGGAGGGATCATATTGTCCCTGGGGGGCGAAGGCGATAATCGGCTCCACCAGGTCGTCCCCGGGCACGATGACCAAACTCTGGGGCTCCAAATAAACCACATAGTAGGCGATTCCCGTTTGCCCCTGAAAGGCTTGGACCTCTTTTACCTGCCGGCCCATGATGGCGTCCAGGGGTCTGCTGTCCCGGGCCAGCCAGCCCCGCACCACCCGTTGGGCCTGGTCGGCAGTGGTGGGCGCGGCCGGGACTGACGCCGGAATAAGCCAAATGCTCAGGAAAAAAATGTCGGCCAGGATGATGGTCACTCTTTGATGATTTTTTTTCACGGCCTTCTCAGGGACTCCTTGGCGATAATCTCAGTCACTGGCTGGCATCGAGGGGAGCTCCCCACTGGAGTGGGGTGAGGATAGCACACTGTGCTTCCATAATAATAAAGAAAAGATGGCCATCTTCTCAACCTCTGGCACCTGTAAGCGCGAAGAGAGTGGCCGGGTGCCTGCCGGCACCCTGGTAGCACTAGGAAAGGATACTGGGGCTGGGACTGGCCGGGCCTCGCTTTGCATCGGTGCCTTGAGAAATAAACCATTGAGTTTATCGGCCCATGGCCACCCCCGGATAAATGCGGCCCGGGGGCCTAATCTGCAGCCCCTCAAGTCCCCCCTTTCAATTCTCCCCACATCGCTATACTCCCTATTCTTAGTGGGCCTCCGCCTTCGGCCTAGGAGATTTTTCCCGGTGTACAGAAAAAAACCCTTGACTAAGTTTTTTCCAACGGGGTATAAAAGCGGAGGTTGTTAAAAAAAGCACAAGGAGATAGGGGCCTTGGAAATCCCTGAAGCCTTGAGCGACTTTTCCTTCGTTTTGGTCTACCTGGTAGCCGCGGGCCTGTTTGCCATGGGGCCCATCATTATCGCCTTCCTGATCGCGCCCAAGAGTTTCGGCGCCACCCGGGACGCGGTTTATGAATGCGGCATGCCCGCCATCGGCAGCGCCTGGATTCAGGTAGCCGTCATCTACTACCTCTTTGCCTTGCTCTTCCTGGCTTTCGATGTGGACGTGCTCTTCCTCTTACCGGTGTTGCTGGCCTACGGCAAGGGCTATGTCTGGCGGGACTTCGTGGAAATTACCATCTTCGTAGGCATTCTCTCCCTGGTGATCGTTTATGCCTGGTGCAGGGGGGTTTTCAGTTGGAAGCGAAAACAGGTGCACCCTTAATCCATTTGGGCCTCCTGGAGGAGGCCCTGAATCTGGCCCGGGCCAACTCGCTGTGGCCCATGACCTTCGGCCTGGCTTGCTGCGCCATTGAGATGATGGCCGCGGGCGCGGCCCGGTTCGATCTGGACCGCTTCGGGGCCGGGGTCTTCCGGCCGTCGCCCCGGCAGTCGGACCTGATGATCGTGGCCGGCACCATCTCCAAAAAGATGGCCCCCGCGGTGGTCCGCCTCTGGGAGCAGATGCCCGCGCCCAAGTGGGTGATCGCCATGGGCAACTGCGCCATCTCCGGCGGTCCCTTTTACTATGAAAACCAGTATGCCATCGTGCCCGGCGCCGATCTGATCATCCCCGTGGACGTCTATGTGCCCGGCTGCCCGCCCCGGCCCGAGGGGTTGATCGAAGGCATCCTGATGCTGGAAGAAAAGATCACCAAACGGGGCCGGTTAAGGAAGTTCCGCGATGTTGCTAGATAGCATCCCCAAGGCCCTGGCGCCTCTGAACCTGGAAAAGGTGGCCCCCGGGGAATACGCCAAGACGGGCTATCATCTGGAAGTGGCCGCCACGCCGGCGCAGATGCCCGCCGTGGCCCAGGCCCTGCTCAAGGAAGGCTGCTTGCTGGAGTCCCTCACCGCGGTGGACACGTCCCGGGAGGCCTTCACCCTGGTCTACCATTTCGCCAACTTCTACGAACTCTGCCGCACCGTGGTCCACGCCTCCTTGCCCAAGGACGCCGAGGCCCCCACCATCAGCCAGGTCTATCCCGGGGCCGACTGGTACGAGCGGGAGGTTTACGACCTCTTCGGCATCAAGTTCGCGGGGCATCCCAACCTGAAGCGCCTGCTGCTCCCCGAGGATGCCACCATCCACCCCTTGCGGAAGGAATTCCCCGAAGAGGCGGAAGTTAAAGGGGAAGCGCCCAAATGATCACCTCCGGACTCGAAGAAAAGACCTTTGTCCTCAACCTGGGCCCCCAGCATCCCAGCACCCACGGCGTTTTGCGGGTCCTGCTGGAGATGGACGGGGAATACATCGCCGCCGCGGAACCGGTCATCGGCTACGGCCACCGGGCCCACGAGCACATGGCCGAAAACCGCAACTACCATCAGTTTCTCCCCAACATGGGCCGGGTGGATTATCTCCACGCCCTGGCCTATAACCATGGCTACTGCATGGCCGTGGAGAAACTCATCGGCGTCACCGTGCCGGAGCGGGCCGAGTTCATCCGGGTGATCACCAACGAACTGAATCGCATCACCTCCCATCTGCTCTGGTTCGGGGCCTATCTCATGGACCTGGGGGCCTTCACCCC
The DNA here is from genome assembly GCA_020060385.1 of Syntrophobacterales bacterium. Taxonomy (GTDB): domain Bacteria; phylum Desulfobacterota; class Desulfobaccia; order Desulfobaccales; family 0-14-0-80-60-11; genus SURF-52. The sequence goes on from JAGVAH010000008.1 coordinate 9,731, forward strand.
CTTCCTCTACTGCTTCGACGACCGGGAACATATCCTGGATCTTCTCGACCGCATCACCGGCTCCCGCCTCACCTATTGTTTTTACCGCTTCGGCGGCGTGCCCGTGGACGTGGACGACGACTTCATCTTCGGGGTCCGGGCCTTCATCAAACGCCTCCGCAGCCGCTGGGTGGACTACCACAACCTGGTGACCAAAAACGTCATCTTCATCCACCGGGCCAAGGGGGTGGGGATCTTCACCAAGGAGCAGTGTCTCCTTTACGGCATCACCGGCCCCAGCCTCAGGGGCAGCGGCATCCCCTACGACATCCGCAAGAGCGAGCCTTACTCCGCCTATCCCCTCTTTAATTTTGACATTCCCACCGGGGAGAACGGCGACATCTTCGACCGGTATATCGTGCGCCTGGAGGAGATGGAGCAGAGCTGCCGCATCATCGAACAGGCCCTGGATAAACTCCCCAACGGCCCCATCATGGCGGAGAAGGTGCCCAAGAGGATCAAGCCCGCGGCCGGGGAAGTCTATCAGGCCGTGGAGACCGCCCGGGGCTCCTTTGGCATCTACATTGTCAGCCAAGGTGATATCAAACCCTACCGCATCAAAATGCGGGTCCCCTCCTTCGCCAATCTGAGCCTGATGGTGGAGAGTTTTAAGGACAACCTGGTGGCCGACGTGGTGGCCATCCTCGGTTCCATCGACGTGGTCATCCCGGAGATCGACCGCTAAGAACAACGACGAGCGCGACTTATGGAAATGCTGGCGTCAACATTAGGAACGGAAGGGGCCCGGATGATCGTGGGCCTGATCGGGGTCATCGCCCTGGTCTCGGTGAACGCCTTATTCCTCATCTGGATGGAGCGCAAGGTCTCGGCCCATATGCAGCTCCGTCCCGGGCCCATGGAAGTGGGCTGGCACGGGGCCATCCAGACCATCGCCGATGCCGTGAAACTCATGGGCAAAGAACTGATCACCCCCGAGGAAGTGGACCGGCCCGTTTATTACCTGGCCCCGGTGGTGATCTTTTTGCCGGTGCTCCTCACCTTCCTGGTGATCCCCTTCTCCAAGACCATGATCATCAAGGACATGAACGTGGGGATCGTCCTCATCCTGGCCTTCTCCACCCTCTCGGTCCTGGCCATCCTCATGGCCGGCTGGTCTTCCAACAACAAGTACTCGGTCTTCGGGGCCATCCGCTCCGTGGCCCAGAACATCGCCTATGAAATACCCCTGCTGGTGACGGTGATGAGCATCATCCTCATGGTGGGCTCCTTTAAGCTCACGGACATCGTCGCCGCCCAGGGCCGGTACTGGTTCATCCTGGTACAGCCCGTAGCTTTCATTCTTTATATTATTTGCGCCACCGCGGAGACCAATCGGACCCCCTTTGATCTTCCTGAAGCTGAATCCGAGTTGGTTGCCGGTTTTCATACGGAATATAGCGGCATGCGCTTCGCCCTCTTCTTTCTCGCGGAATATACCAACATGTTCATTGTCTCCGCGGTGGCCACTGTTCTCTTCCTGGGCGGCTGGCATGGACCCATCCTCCCAGGATTTATCTGGTTTCTGATCAAGGTCTACGCCTTGATCTTCCTGATCATGTGGTTCCGTTGGACCTTCCCCCGGGTGCGGTTCGACCAGTTGGTCACCTTTGCCTGGAAGATCCTGATCCCCTTATCTTTTGCCAACTTGCTGATTACCGCCCTGTTTCTGAAACTCTTTTGAGGGACCGTGCCTTAGATGAAGGTTGAACAGCAATGATTAATTACTTCAAAGAGATTCTGGTGGGTTTCTGGAGCCTGTTGGCGGGCATGGCGGTCACCATCCGCTATTTCACCAAACCCATCGTTACCGTCCAATATCCTCGGGAAAAAATCCCCATGAGCCCCCAATACCGGGGCTATCCCCAGCTGATTATCGATCCCGAGACCCAAACCCATCGCTGCATCGCCTGTGAGATGTGCTCCCGCATGTGCCCCTCCCAGCTCATCATCGTGGAAGGGATCAAGTTCCCGGGCGAAAAACAGAAAAGGGCCACCAAATACATCCACGAGCATTATTACTGTAGCCTTTGCGGCCTGTGCACCGAGGTCTGCCCCACCTCCGCCCTGGAATACTCGGCAGAATACCGCCTCGCCGGTTATCGCCGGGAGGATGCGGTCATTGACCATCTGCTTCAATTGCAGCAAAGGCAGCAGGCTGCCGGGGTGCCCATAACTCCGGTGCCCACGGAGGCGGATATTGCCGCGGCCGCGGCGGCCGAAGCCGCAGCCAAGGAGGCCAAAGAAAAAGAAGCCAAAGCCAAGGCTGCGGCTGCCAAAAAACCGGCGCCCGGTGAAGAGGTGAAAGAATGAACCTCCTTTCTCTTTCCCCCCAGGCAGTGGCCACCATCGCTTTCTACCTGGTGGTGGCGGTGACCCTCATCGGCGCCCTCATCGCCGTGGCCGCCCGCAACATCTTCCACAATGTTTTAGGGTTGGCCATGAGCCTGATCGGCGTGGCCGGGCTGTTCCTCTATCTCAACAGCCCCTTTGTCGCCCTGATGGAAATCCTCATTTACGTGGGGGCCATCTGCATCGCCATTTGTTTCGCCATCATGCTCTCGGAGCCCATGTACCTGCCCCGGCCTCCCCGGAAGCTCAGCAAAATCCTGGGCGGCGTGGTGGGCGCGGGCCTGGTCTTCACCTTGTTATTTCTCTTGACCAAAAAGACCACCTGGGTCCCCGCGGCCCAGCGGAGCACGGACTGGTCCGTCACCACCATAGGCCATTACCTGCTCACCAATTACGCCCTGATCTTTGAATTGGTCTCCTTACTCTTATTAGTGGCTATGCTGGGCGCCATCGTCATCGCCCGGGGCGGCCGCGGCAGCTCTTAATTTAGAGGTCCATGATGCTGGTCTTTAACCAACTGGAAACCTACCTGTACCTGGCCCTGCTCCTGTTTGCCATCGGCCTGTACGGCGTCTTAGCCCGGCGTTCCCTGATCGCCATCCTGATCTCCGTGGAGCTGATCCTCAACGCCGCGAGCATCAATTTTATGGCCTTTAACCGCTTCCTGGCCCCCCATCCGGCAGTGGGCCAGGTCATTACCCTGTTCATCATGGCCGTGGCCGCCGCGGAGGCCGCCATTGCCTTGAGCATCATCGTGGCCGTGTACCGGAAGCTCAAGAGTATCAACATCGAACACGCCACTGAGCTTAGGGGTTAATATGGGCCCGTGTGATCCCAATTTTCTGTCCTGTTTCCTCATCGTCGCCTTACCGCTCCTGTCCTTCGCGGTAATCATGATCTTTACCTGGAGAAGGCACAGACTCTCCCTGGCCATATCCCTGACCTGCTCCACCATTCCCCTGATTCTGGCCTGGTCGCTGTTCTTCCGGCTAAAGGACACGGTAACCTTAGCCAAGCCCATCGTCACCCAGGTCAACTGGCTGGTGTCCGACGCGGTCATTGTCCCCTTCGGCTTCTTGCTAGATCCGGTGAGTCTGTTGATGCTGGGCATCGTCGCCACCATCAGCTGGCTCATCCAGATTTACTCCATCGGCTACATGGAGGGGGACCCGGGGTTTGCCCGTTTTTATGCCGACCTGTCCCTCTTCGGCATGTCCATGTTGAGCCTGGTCTCCGCCAGCGGCATGCTCCAATTGTTCATCTCCTGGGAATTGGTGGGCCTGGCGTCCTATCTCTTGATCGGCTTCTGGTACGAAAAATTCTCCGCCTCCGAAGCCGGCAAGAAGGCCTTTGTGGTCACCCGCTTCGGGGATATCGGCTTCTTCATGGGCCTGGTCTTCCTCACCTTCTTCATGAAAGATATCAACATCTTCGGCCTCGGCATCTTTGACATCAATAACGCCGCGCTCACTAAAAAGCTCACCGAGGCCCAATTCACCCTCTGCGCCCTGCTGATCTTCTGCGGGGTGGCCGGCAAAAGCGCCCAGTTCCCCATCCACGTCTGGCTGCCGGACGCCATGGAAGGTCCCACGCCGGTCTCCGCCTTGCTCCATTCCGCCACCATGGTGGCCGCGGGGGTCTATCTGATCACCCGGCTCTTCCCCTTCTTTGCCGCCTCCGCCACCGCCATGACGGTGGTCCTGGTCATCTCCACCATCACCCTGCTGCTCTCCTCCACCATCGGCATGGTGGCCAAGGACATCAAGCAGGTTTGGGCCTATTCCACGGTGAGCCAACTGGGGTTCATGGCCATGGGCCTGTCGGCCGCGGCCCTGGGGGGCAGCACCCTGTTCGCCGGCTACTATCATCTCACCACCCATGCGGCCTTTAAGGCCCTCCTCTTTCTCTGCGCCGGCGTCTTCATCCACCACTTCGGCACCAACGACTTTTTCGTCATGAGCAAAGACGGGGGCCGGAAACTGGCCATCCCCATGGTCACGGTCACCATCGGCGCCCTGGCCCTGGCCGGGATCTTCCCCTTTGCCGGCTTCTTCAGCAAGGAAGCCATCCTGGCCCAATTGTGGCACCTGCCCAACAAGCTGTGGGTGGGCCTGGGCCTCTTCGGGGCCTTCCTCACGGCCTACTACACCTTCCGGGTGATCTTCGTCATGCTCTTCCCCCGCAAGGATGATGATCCGGTGTGGCAGGAGTATTACGTCCGGGAAGAGGGGGGGCATGGGCATGGCGCCCATGACGATGACCACGGTCATGGGGGACACCACGGCGTCCCCTGGGTCATGTCCTTCCCCTTGATTGTGCTGGCCGCCTTTACCCTGGTCCTGGGGTTCTTGCAGACTCCCCTGGAGAAGTTCCTCCTGGGGGAATCCCATCCCCACGAGATGAACTATGTGCTTCTCTTCTCCGCGGTGGGCTGCGCCCTGGGGGGCATCGGCGTGGCCTGGCTCGACTGGGGGTCTGCTAACGCCAGGTGGCAGGGCTTCATCAGGAAGGTCCCGGCCCTGGAGAATTTCTTCATCCAGAAATGGTATATGGACCATTTCTGGCGCTGGTTCCTGAACACCTTCATCTACGGCACCTTCTCCCGGATCTTCACTTATAACGACCGGCGGGTGGTGGACGGCGGCGTGGACGCGGTGGCCTTCTCCACCATCGGCAGCGGCCGCCTGCTCTCTTTCATTCAGACCGCGTTCGTGCAACTCAACCTGCTGTTCATGGTCCTGGTCCTGGCTGGGGTCGGGCTATATCTCTTGATGGGTCGCTGATATGACCGAACATGCTGCCACTTTTCCGGTATTGTCGTGCATGCTCATCGCGCCGCTGGTGGGCCTGATCATCCTCCTGCTGCTCAAAGATGAGCAGAAGTTCCTGATCCGGGCCGTCTCCCTGGTGTCCGCTGGCATCTCCCTGGCTCTCTCCATCTACACCTTCATGGCCTATGACAAGGGTCTGGGGGGCCTGCAGTTCGTTGAGAAGTACGAAATGGTGAAGACCTTCGGGATCACCTACTTTGTGGGGGTGGAGGGCTTGAACGCCCCGCTCCTGCTGCTCACCGGCATCGTCATCTTCACCGGCGTCCTCACCATGTGGGAGTTGGAAGAACGGACCAAGGAATTCTTCATCTGGATTCTGGCCCTGGTCACCGGGGTCTTCGGCGTGTTCATGTCCTATGACATGTTCATGTTCTTCCTCTTCTATGAGATCGCCGTGGTCCCCATGTACATCCTGATCCTGGTCTGGGGCTCCACCCGCAAAGAATACGCGGCCATGAAGCTGACCCTCTACCTGATGGCGGGCAGCGGCCTTATCATCCCCGGCATTTTGATGCTTTATTCCGCGTCCGGTCTCAATACCTTCAACATGTTGCTGCTCCACAAGGCCCATTTCTCCCCCTGGGTGCAGAAGGTGGCCTTTGTGTTGCTTTTCTTCGGATTTGGGGTGCTGGCCGCGGTCTGGCCGTTCCACACATGGTCTCCCGTGGGCCACGTGGCCGCGCCCACCGCGGTGAGTATGCTCCACGCGGGCGTGCTCATGAAGCTGGGCTCCTTTGCGGTCCTCAGGGTGGCCATGTACCTCTGCCCGGACGGGTTCCATTACTGGGCCCAGCTCATGGCCCTGCTGGCCACCGTGGGCATAGTCTACGGGGTCTTCGTGGGCCTGTCCCAGACCGACCTGAAATACGTCATCGGTTACTCTTCCGTGTCCCACATGGGCATCGTCTGCCTGGGACTGGCCACGGGCACGGTGGACGGGGTCAACGGCTCCGTCTTCCAGATGTTCGCCCACGGCATTATGACCGCCCTCTTCTTCTCCTCGGTGGGCTATATTTATGACCGCACCCATACCCGGGATATCCACGAGTTGGGAGGATTCTCCCGGATCATGCCCGTGGCTTCGGCCTTCTTCATCACCGCCGCGCTCTGCGGCGCGGGGGTGCCGGGCATGGCCTCCTTCTGGGCGGAGCTGCTGGTCTTCATCGCCACCGTCAAGGTCTTCCCGGTGCAGGGCCTGCTGGCCATCGCCGCCCTGGTGGTGGGCGCTCTCTTTGCCCTGCGGGTGGTGCAAACCACCTTCTTTAATGCTCCTAATCCCAAGTTTACGCACTTTGAGGACGTCAGCCCCTTTCTGGGCCTGCCCCGGATGATGCTCATCGCCACCCTGATCTTTTTCGGGATTTTCCCCCAGACCATGGTGGGCATGATCAAGTCCGCGGTGATCCCCTTCCTCCAGGGAATGTAAAAGATGAACGTGATGCTCTTCGGACCGGAACTTTACTACTTGGGCGCGGCCCTGGTGTTCTTCCTCCTCTCCCTGAAACGCAAGCCGGAGCCCAAGGCGGATTACCAGATCGCCCTGGCCCTGGGCGTCGGCGGACTGGTGGTTACCGCCTTGTGCCTCTGCCAGCAAGGGGAGTTGTTCTTCAAGGCCTACCGGGTGGATCTCTTCAGCCAGATCTTCAAATTCGCCCTGGCCCTAGCCTTCTTTTTCGTGCTCACCATCTCCCATAACCTGGCCCACATCGAAGAACGCTACCACGCGGAATTCTACCTCTTCCTGACCACCACCACCATCGGCATGATGATGCTGGTCAGCTCCGTGGAACTCCTCACCATCTATGTCTCCCTGGAGCTCTCCTCCTATTCCCTGTATATCCTGGTGCCCCTGCGCCGGGGCGACGGCATCGACGTGGAAGCGGGCATCAAGTATCTCCTCATCGGCGCGGTTTCCTCCGGAGTGATGCTCTTCGGTCTGAGCTACCTCTTCGGAGCCACGGGCAGCACCTATCTCACGGAAATTCTCCCGAAGATGCCCCAACTGGTGTCCAGCCCCATCGGCGTCCTGGGTCTCCTCCTGGCCCTGGCGGGCTTCTTCTTTAAGCTCTCCGTCTTCCCCTTCCACTTCTGGGCCCCGGACGTCTACCAGGGCGCGGCCAACCAGGTGACCACCTTCATCGCCACCGCCTCCAAGGCCGCGGCCGTGGCCCTGATGCTGCGCCTGGTGGCCCTGGGCGCGGGCTACGGCTACAGCTTCACCAAGGCCCTGGTCATCCTCTCCATCGTCTCCATGACCCTGGGGAACTTGGTGGCCATCATCCAGAAAGACTTCAAGCGCCTGCTGGCCTACTCTTCCATTGCCCATGCCGGCTACTTCCTCATGGGCATCATCACCATGAAAGAGGCGGGCTACATTGCCGCGGTCTATTACGCCCTGGCCTACCTGGTGATGAATTTCACCGTCTTTATGGTCATCTCCGAGGTGGCCAAGGACGGGCGGGACCTGAAGATTCAGGAACTGGCCGGATTGTGGCGCCGCAGCCCCCTGCTGAGCCTGAGTCTCATCGTCGGCCTCTTTGCTTTGGCGGGGGTGCCGCCTTCCATCGGCTTCACCGGCAAGCTTCTCCTCTTCACTTCCGCCATGAACCAGGGCTATTTCTGGCTGGTCCTCATCGGCGCGGTGAACGGCACCATCTCCCTTTATTACTATCTGCGGGTGATCTACGCCTCCTATTTCACCGATGATCCCAGCCTGGGGCCGGTAGCCATATCCACCCCCATGCGCATCCTGAATTACGCCTTGATCGCCATCGTCCTGGGCTTCGGGGTCTTCCCGGACCGCATCGTCGAGTTGGCCAAGGCCGCGGTGCATACGGTGCTTTAAAAGGATTCACCACAAAGACACCAAGACACAAAGGGTCACAGAGAAAAAAAATGCCCTGGCAAACCAGGGCATTTTCTTTTTTTCTTGGTGATTCTTGGTGTTCTTTGTGCCTTGGTGGTAAATTATTATTTCCTGAACAGCGACTCCATTTGCATCAGCAGGCCCAGGTCCCCCTCCACCTGGAACTTCCCGGTCATAAAGGCCATGGCCCCGTCCATCTCGCCCTTGGCAATGGCCAGCCAGACGTCCCCGGGAGTCCGGATGATCACGTCGGGCTGGGAGGCCGGGCCTTCGTGGAAGGTGGCGGCGCCGTTGTCGATGCGCAGGTGGGCCGTAAAATTTTCCGGGCCGCTCACCTCAAACTGGTAGGTGACCGTCAGGCCCGCGGCTGCATCCGCATTCAAAGCCCCGGGCATGGCCTCCAGCAGCTCCCGGGCCGTTTGGGGCGTACCGGGATTCCCGGGGTTCCCGGGGTTCCCGGGATTGGCGGGATTGCCGGGGTTGCCGGGATTGGCGGCCGCGGCCTGGGGAGGTTCCCCGGGGGCCCCTTTCTGTCGCGCCATCAGGTCTTTGAGCCAGGCCGCCCGCATTTCCGGGCTGCCAATTTCCGGAGCGCGGCTCTGGCCCACAAAGGCCTCAAAACTATCCAGAATTCCCAGTTTCTGCCAGTGCTCATAGTCCGCCTTCATAAAATCCCGGTTCTCTTTGACCAGCCCCCCCATAAAATGCCAGTAATCCAGGTCCCGGTCAGTGGGCGGATAGCGCCGCCCCTCTTTCACCGCCCGGACCAGGTCCCGGGCCAGGTCCCCGGCCCGGGCCTCCACCGCCTCCTTGCCCAAAAAAGCCCCGGGGCCAACCGCGATGGCGGTGAGTTGCCCCACCGGGAAGGCCCCGTAGACCCTCAATACCAGGGCCAGGTATTGGGCCACTTCCGTCTCCCCCCACCCCGCGGACACGCTCACCGCCAGGCCCGGCTTCCAGGTGCCCCGGGGGCGGTGGCCGTAACCCAGGGAACGGTCCAGAAAGGTCTTCATCTTCCCGGTGACCTGATGGAAATAAACCGGCGAGGCCAGGATCACCGCGTCCGCGTCCAGGAGTCTCTTGACCACCCCTTTGTGGTCATCCCGGATCCAGCACGCGCCCTTTTCCAGGCAGACCGCGCAGCCGGTGCAGTATTCGATCTGCTGCTGGTTCAAGAAGATTTCCTCCAGCCCGAATCCTTCTCTCTCCAAATGTCCCCTCAGCATGGCCAGCATCTGGGAGGTGTTGCCAAAACCCCCATGGGGGGAGCCGTTGAGGGCCGCTACATGGTATTGAAAAGACATCCTGCCTTCCTCCTTTCCATCCTTCATGGATATTTCCCTTCCAGTTGGACCTTCCTTCTGGGCGATTTGTCCGGGGTCAGCCGGGGCAGATGGCTGCGGGGCGTTTCCCGGCAGCAAGCCCAACCGCCGCCGCCGGTAACCAGGATACCACTTAGTAACCGTAAACCCCACCCCTAAAATCAGGGCCAGGGGCAGGACCAAGTGGAAAAGCCAAGGCCAGCCCCACCCGGGCCTTAGATGGGGAACCATGGTCACCAGGGCGGTCAGGGCGAACAGAGTTGCCCAAAGGCCGGTGAGCCGCCGGTTGATTTCCTTAAAGAGCGGCGTTTCCCAGACCGCTACCGGCGTGGTTTTGCGGGCATAATAAGTGGTGAAGGGGGCCGCGCCCATTAGTGGCGGGAGCGCGGCGGTTAGAAAAAGCAGGGCATAGAGCACGGGGAGGGAATACCCCCCCATGATCCGGCCCAGATTCTGGGGGAACAGCCAAAATCCCAGGGTCGCCAGCAGGAAATAGACAATGAGAGCCAGGTCCAGGTCCGAGGCCTGCCCCCGGTAGCGGCGATACCCCAGAAAAGGAGCCAGGAGCAGCAACAGGGCCAGGACCAGGGGTCCCATGATCTCTGCCCGGAACTGGCAGCTCGCTCCCAGGAAACTATAAAGGGAAAAGCCCACCCACCCGGCGTATGCAAGGAAACGGTTCATTTCCGCCTACCTAATATATACCTAGACCCACAGGTTGACGAAAAAAATGCCTGGACCAAGCGGAGCGAAATCTGCTTCTTTCACTGTGCCCTTTGTGCCTCCCTGGTGCATCCCTTTCATCCCCCGGGCGCGGCCCGGATCTGCATCAGATCGATGTGGTGGGAGTGGAGCCAGCGGTAGATGGTCTTGCTGCAGACCTGAAGCCGCCGGGAGAGGGCGGAGATGTTGCCGCCTTCCGCCAGCAGCAGTTCTTCCAACTGGGTCCGGCCCGGGCGGACCGGGAGGGCCTGAACCGGGGGGAGGAGAGCCGCACCCCCCAGGCGCGGCATCTGGGAGGTAAAAGACAGGTCCCGCTCCCGAATCACCGCGCCGGTGCTGAAAAGAACGGCCCGGGTGATGACGTTCTTCAGTTCCCGGACGTTTCCCGGCCACTGGTATTGTTTAAGGCGCCGGGCGGCAGCCGCAGCGAAACCCACCGGCCGCTCCCGGCCCAGGAGCAGGGCCGCGTCCTGGGCGAAATGGTGGGCCAGGAGCAGTATGTCCTCCCCCCGCTCCCTCAGGGGCGGCAGGTGCAGGAGCAACACCGCCAGGCGGTCGTAGAGATCATGGCGGAACCGTCCCTGAGCGATGAGAGTGGGGAGGTCCTGATTGCTGGCGGCCACCAGGCGCACATCCACCCGGATGGGGGCGTCAGCCCCCAGGGGCTCTATCTCCCCCTGCTCCACGGCCCTGAGCAGCCGGGGCTGGATGGCCAGGGGCAGATCCCCCACTTCGTCCAGGAAGAGGGTGCCCCCATGGGCCAACTTAAACTTGCCGCAACGGCTGCGGCGGGCGTCGGTGAAAGAGCCCTGCAGATGGCCGAAGAGCTCGCTGCAGGCCAGGGATTCCAGCAAGGTGGCACAGTTGATCCGTAAAAAAGGTTGACCGCTGCGGGGGCTCAACTGCCAGAGGGCTTCGGCCACCAATTCCTTGCCCGTGCCCGGCTCTCCGGCCAGGAGTACCGGCAGCTCGGAGCGGGCATAAAGGGGCATGCCGGCCAGAATCTGTTGCATAGGGGGATAAGCGGTGATGATGCGGCTCATGGGCGGAGTCCCACCGGGTTTTGGAAAGTTTGCCTCCCCAGAGGCCAGATGGCAATTATTCCCCACCATGAGCTTAGCCTCTCCTTGTGTTTACTCGGTTTCCCTAGTTGGACCAGGAGATTGCAGGAGGGTTCGAGTCAGGATTTTGTAAACTTTTTCATATAATATAAAATAAATTATTAAATTATATTATTAGATAAAATTAATTGTCAAGATATTTTTCACAATAATTTGTAGAACCCAATTTTTTACAAATAACTGCATACGGCTAGAGCCCGGCCAATATTTCTTCAGCCTGGCGCCTCACTTCCAAATGGGGGCTGGTTAAGGCCAAAACCTGCACCCTCCCCTTAAAACCCTGCTGTTCTACCCGGCTGCGGGCCCCTAACTGTTCGGCCATGGCCTGTAATACCTCCGCCACCACCTCCGGCTCACTATAATCCAGCAGCCTGTTCAAGGCGCCCCACTCCTCCGGCAAACCATATTCATTGATAAAATTCTTTACAAAATTATGAAACTTCTTGGTCCCCTGCTGGCTCTCCAACTCCCTCAGGGCCGTCTGGTACTCCGGGCGCCCCCGTTTGCCTTTGAACAGGGCCTCAGCCTGGCGCAAAGCCTGCTGCCGCACCCGCTCCGCCTCCTTCTTGGGCTGCCGCGGCTTTTTCGGAGCCTGATGTTGCTGGCGGTCCCGGCGCTGGTCGATCTCCTTCCAGGTCAGGCGTTCCCGGTCGTCATCGTCTCTTGATGCCATGGGTCATTCCTCTGCAAGCAGGTTTTCTTTTAGAAGATCCAGTTGGGATGCTCCGCGGTCACCCCCGCCAGGTATTCCCAGATCCACTCCTTAATGGCCGGGGCCAGGTAGAATCGGGGCCAGAGCAGGTTATCCCCGGGGGCCAGCAGCCCTTCCGCCAGGGCCAGCCGGTGCAAGGCCAGTCCCGGGTAGATGCGGATGCCCACCGTCAGGTTGACCATCTGCGGCCGGTATTGGGAAAGCAAGGCCACACTCTCCTCCACCGTCTCCCGGGTCTCCCCGGGCCCTCCCAGCAGCAGGAAGCAGGAGTAGGCTATCCCTTCTTCTTCCAGGAAGCGGAAGGTCAGCTCCACCTGCCGCCGGCCGAAACCTTTCCCCAGTTGGGTCAAGATTAATTCCGAGCCGCTTTCGTTGCCCACCTGCATAAAGACCCCCCCGGCCTCCCGGCAGAGACGGAATAGTTCCCGGTCCGGGGCCGCAGGGTTTAAGAGCGCGCCCCACTCCAGGGGCAGTTTTAAATCTATGATGGCCCGGCAGAGGCTCTTGGCATAGCTGGGCGGGCAATTGAAGAGATTATCCACGAAATAGAAGCGCTTCAGGCCCCATTTCTCATACCAGTCCGCCAGCCAGGCCGCGACTTGGGCGGGCTCCCAGGCCCGGATGCGCCGTCCTTCCAGCAAAGGGGTGGTGCAATAGATGCACTTCATGGGACAACCCCGGCGGGTCTGCACCGGCACCATCCCGGGGAGTTTGGCGCTGCCCTCGGCTTCCTGGTAGAGGTGGGGAGAAAAATATTCCAGGGCCGGCCGGGGCAGACTCTTGAGGTCGGCCAACCGGAGCACCGGATTGAGACGCCACTCCCCCCCCTCTTGCCATACCAGCCCGGACACCCTCTCCCAATCCCGGCTGCCTTCATAGGCCGCCAGAAATTCCCGCAGGGCCCCCTCCCCTTCCCCGGCCACACCGAAATCGGCCCCCAGGTAGGCCATAAACTCCCGGGGCATAATGCTGAAACCGGCCCCTCCCACCAGGATGGACGCGTCGCTGTCTTTCCGGAGCAGGGCCACCAGGTCCTTCATTTCCCCGATGTAGGATTCGGGGTGGCGGTATTCCTGGTTATCAATATTCCTTAAGGATAAGGCAATGATGTCCGGGGAAAATTCGGCTAGCACGCGGCGCACCTCCCCCAGGGGATCAGCGGCAAACATGAAATCCAGGACTCGAACTTCATGCTCACGTTCCACCGCAGCCACCACCGAGGCCAACCCCAGGGGCAAGGGCGGCACCACCAGACGTAAGCGGTTGGGAGAGATGAAAAGGATGCGCATAGCTCTAAGCGAATTCAGAAAGGTTCAAGGTTCAAAGTTAACAATAGGTACCGGCGTTTCCCATGAGGATGGAGGTCAAGGAGGTTCCCCAGTACAGGCTTTGGAATTTAGCAATATATCCCATAACCTGAATGATTTCCATTAAAGGCGAAGCGCTCAGAAAAAGACAGGTATTTACCCCCCTTTTCTAAAGGGGGGTCAGGGGGGATTTTATCAGCGCCTGTAAATCCCCCTAAATCCCCCTTTATAAAAGGGGGACTTAAAAGCTCGTTATTCGGGAGGCCAGTGCAGGACCGGGTGATTATCATCGATAGGAAGTGGCGTCGGCAAAATAATGCTTCCCAATCCATCACCACCCCCTACTTCACAACCGCTCCCCTGAACATATTCCATAACAGTAGCAGCGGAGACACACGCGTCTATCATGTCTTTAGGTCCAAATGCAAAATTAGAAAAATTTATACAGATTTCTGGAGATTTTCGATGTTTAAGAAGATTGTAAGATGCAGTTGGAAAAACTTCAAACACGGTTTTTCTATCCCCCAAACAAGAAAAAAGAGCAAACCCTAAGATCATCCAATCCGGACAATTTTCCCTAGCACTAGTCCATTGAGGATTTGCAATATTTAGTGCCTTTAGAACTACCTCACAATGTCTTCCATAGCCTTGCTCGCCGGACCTTCTTGACCTCCACCTTTGTCTTCCTCCATCCCAAAAATGTCCCCTTGGACTTTTTAGAGGAAGCCTGGGAGAATCGATACCCACAGCAACGCATCCGATCCTGTTGCCCTCTATCCTGTTAATGATTTGTACTAGATGCCGACAAATGCTCTCTGTTGAATTCCCTTCCAACCACCCTTGATCGGTCGATTTATGACTATTATCCAAAACTAAATACGAACACCTTCTTCTTGTTTGAACATCAACTCCCATAAAGAAGGCGAATTCTTCGCTTTTCATGCTTATCTCATCTTCTAATCCGCAGGCGCGCCATGAAACCGATTCTGGGCCGCCGGCAACCCTTCCCGGATCAGGCAATCCACCGCCTGGGCCCCCCGCTCCACCAGCCCGGCCGCGGTCTCCTCCTCCTCCCGGGTGAAGGGGGATAACACAAAACTCTCCCCGGGAATGTTGGGGGGCGGGCGGCCGATGCCCAGTTTCACCCTTAAGAATTCCTCGGTGTCCAGGGCGTTGATTATGGAGAGCACGCCCCTATGCCCCCCGGGCCCGCCCCGCTCCACGATCTTCAGGCGCCCGCAAGGCACGTCCAGATCGTCGTGAATTACCACCAGGCTATTGGGGGTAAGACGGAAATAGGTCAGCAGCCGGGAGACCGCCCGGCCGCTCAGGTTCATGAAGGTGGCGGGCTGGGCCAGGACCGCGGTCTCCCCCCCTACCCTGCCCTGGCCCCAGGTGGCGTCCAGGGTGCTCCTAGTTAAAGGAATCCCCCATTTCTCAGCCAGGGCCGCGACCACCATAAACCCCAGGTTATGCCGGGTCCAGGCGTACTGCGGGCCCGGATTCCCCAACCCCACCACTAGCCGCACCTGTCCTCCCGAGGATTAAGAGCATTAATAGAGGAGTGGGGCGAGGGATGGGGCTAAGAGCCCCCGGCCCCCTCCCCCAAGAATCTTAGACAAACAAGGAACTGACCGAGTCTTGATTGTGAATGCGCTTGATGGCGTCCCCCAGGAGCGGCGCCACCGACAGCACCTGGATCTTTTCCAGGGCCGCGGCCTCCGGTTCCAGGGGGATACTGTCGGATACCGCCAGGCTCTGGAGCAGGGACCCCTGCAGGTTACTCACCGCATTGCGGGCCATCACCGGGTGGGTGATACAGGCATGCACCCCCCGGGCCCCGTGGCGGATCAGCAGTTCCGCGGCCATGGTCACCGTGGCCCCGGTATTGATCATGTCATCCAGGATAATGGCCTCTTTGCCCCAGACATTGCCGATCAAGGTCATGGCTTTGATGGCCGGCCCTTCCCGGCGTTTGTCAATGATGGCCAGAGAGGTGCGCAACCGCTTGGCGAAGGCCCGGGCCCGCTCCACCCCGCCCGCGTCCGGGGACACCACCACCACGTCGGGGCCGAAGCGTTCCCGGATATAGTCCAGGATCACCGGGGCCGCAAAGAGGTGGTCCACGGGAATATTAAAAAACCCCTGGATCTGGCCGGAGTGCAGGTCCATGGTGAGCAGCCGGTTGGCCCCCGCGGCGGTGATCAAATCCGCCACCAGCTTGGCGGAAATGGGCACCCGGGGCGCGGTCTTCCGGTCTTGCCGGGCGTAGGCGTAATAGGGCACCACCGCGGTGATGCAGCCCGCGGAGGCCCTTTTCAGGGCGTCCACCATCAGGAGGAGCTCCATCAGGTGCTCATTGCAGGGCACGGAAAAGGGTTGGACGGCAAAGACATCCTTGCCCCGCACGTTCTCCCGGAACTCCACCATCAGCTCCCCGTCGGAGAACTTTCCCACCACCGCCTCCCCCAGGGGCACTCCCAGGTGCTGGCAGATTTTCTCGGCCAGGGGCCGGTTGGCGTTGCCGCTGAAGATCTTCAAATCATCCATGTCTGCTCACCCCAGGCCGGGTCCACCTCCTGGCCGGTAAGGCCCTGGGCCAGGGCCATCCACCCCGGGAAAGCCCCCCGTAATTCCTCCCCGGCCTGACGGGCTGCCTCCAGGGTGGGGAAGAGGCCGAAGAGGGTGGGGCCGCTGCCGGACATGCCCCGGGCCAGTGCTCCCAAACGCCCCAGGGTTTCCAGCATCTCCCCCAGTTGGGGATATTTTTTTAAAGTAACACTCTCCAAATCATTGTGAACCCAGGCAGCCGGTTGTTCCGGATCCCAGTCACCTTCTTCCAGAACTTTATACCTCTTTAACGAGTCCAGGTCCAGACTTTCATAGACCCAGCGGGTGGAAACCCGCACTCCGGGATTTAGCAGCAGATACCAGTAAGCGGGCAACTTAACCGGCGAAAGCCTCTCGCCGATCCCCCGGGCCACTGCCGGGGAGAGCCCCAGGAAGAAGGGGACGTCCGCGCCCAAGCCCGCGGCCAGGCTCTGGAGGGTCTCCCCCTTTAAAGGCTTGCCCGCCAGGGTGTTCAGGGCCAGCAAGGTGGCGGCCGCGTCGCTGCTGCCGCCTCCCAGGCCCGCGGCCACCGGGATGCGCTTGCGCAAATGGATATGGACCCCCACCTTCTTGCCGGTGGCCCGCTGGAACTCCAGGGCCGCCTGCCACACCAGGTTCCCCGGTCCCCGGGGCAGCTCCGGCTGGTCGCAGTCCAGAAAGATGCCGGGGGGAGCGGGGCTGATGAGCAGTTCATCAGCCAGGGAAAGGGGCTGCATAATGGAGAGCAGATCATGGTAACCGTCGGCCCGGCGGCCCAAAACCCGCAGATAGAGATTGACTTTGGCTGGACACAGGACTTGGAGTCCGTTGCTACCGGGGCTTGGATACAGGTTGCGCAGAGGCCGGGTCATACTTTGGATGATCAGAAGTTATCCCTAGGGGCGGACCCAGGTGTCCGCCCTTGTGAGGGCGCACACGGGAGGGCATCCCTAAGTGGAATCAGTGCCTTAAAAAAATACCGGGGGAGGAACCTGCGGTCATCCTCCCCCGAAAAAATGGCCCACACCCCCGGCGCACCCGCACGACCCCGGGGTGACTAGTGCGCCTCCTTAATGTAGCGCATCCGCAAATCATAAAGGAGGTGGTCGAACAGGTCTTCTTCCTCTTTGGTGAGGTTGTTCCGGGTCTTCTCCCGCAGCAGCCCCAAGAGATCGATGGTCTGTTTGGCCAGGGGCAGATTCCGGTCCGCCTCCCCGGTGGCCGGGTCGGCCACCGCTCCCAGGTGCACGAAAGCCGAAGTGCTGAGAGAGAAAAGAAAAGAAGAGAAGGTTATTTCCGGCAATGGCACGTCGGACGCGGCTCTCCCCCGTTCGGCCTCTTCCCGGGGCGCTTCTTCCTCTGCGCCCGCAGCCTTACGGGCCTCCTCCTCTTTCTGGAGAGCGGCCTTCTCTTCTTCGCTCATATGGAGGAAACGCCGATCCTTGACCGTATAGCCCTTGTCCTCTTCTTCGGTCATGTTTGCCTCCTCTCACCGGGCAGGTTACCGCCTCGCTCCCGGGTCCACCTGAAAAAGGGCCTTATTACTCCATCCCCTAGCGGGAAAAATTGGACGATGGCCAGGGACGCGTAGGGCGGGCGTCTCACCCGCCATAGCCCCTTTCCACCAACCTTACAATTCCAACGGAATGGCCATGGCCACGTGTTCCAGGGCCCGTACGTCTTTGAGGCATTCCGGGGTCAGGGGGGTGTCCGTGGTGAGCAGGATGATGTTCTGCCCCCTCTCCTTTTCCTGGCCCACGGTCATCCGGGCGATATTGATATGGTGCTTGCCGATGGTGGTGCCGATGGCCCCGATCACCCCCGGGCGGTCGGTGTTGTAAATGAACAGCATGTGCCCCTCGGGGATGGCCTCCAGGCGGAACTTGTTGATCCGCACCAGCCGGGGCTCGTATTTGCCAAAGATGGTGCCCGCCACGGTGTTCTCTTCGTTGTTGACCCGCACCGTCAGCCGGATCAACGTGGCGAAATCCTCCGCGGAGGCCACCTTCTCTTCGCTTACGTGGATGCCCCGGGTGGCGGCCATGGCCGGCGCGTTCACGTAGTTCACCTCATCGTGCATCACCGGATAGAGGAGCCCCTTGAGGATGGAATGGGTCAGGGGCGTGGTGTCCAGCTTGGAGACTTCGCCGATATAGGCAATGCTCACCGCGGAGACGGCCCCTTCGCTCATCTGCGCCTGGAAGGCCCCCAGGGCCTCGGCCAGGGTGAGGTAGGGTTTCAGCTTGGTCATGGTTTCCTGGCTCACCGAGGGCGCGTTCACCGCGTTCTTGATGGTGCCGTACAGCAGCAGCTCCACGATCTGCTCGCACACCGCCACCGCCACATTGGCCTGGGCCTCTTCCGTGGACGCGCCCAGGTGGGGGGTGCAGATGACGTTGGGCATTTCCCGGAGAGGGAAACTCTCGCCCGGCGGCTCCGTCTCGTAGACGTCCAGGGCCGCGCCCGCCACCTTGCCGTCTTTCAGGGCCTCCAGCAGGGCCCCTTCATCAATGAGGCCCCCCCGGGCGCAGTTGATGATGCGCACCCCGGGCTTCATCTTTTTGAAGGCCTTCTTATTCAGGAACTTGGCCGTATCCTTGGTCTTGGGGGTGTGCAGGGTGATAAAGTCGGACCGGGCCAGGAGGTCATCCAGGGAGACCAGCTCCACGCCCATATTGGCGGCCACTTCCTTGGTGATGAAGGGGTCGTAGCCCAACACCCGCATCTTCAGGCCCAGGGCCCGTTCCGCCACCACCGTGCCGATGCGCCCCAGGCCGATGATCCCCAGGGTCTTGTTGAATAGCTCCGTGCCCTGGAACTTCTTCTTCTCCCACTTGCCTTCCCGCATGGAGGCCGCGGCCTGGGGAACGTTCCGGGCCAGGGCCATCATCAGGGACAGGGCGTGCTCCCCGGTGGTGATGGTGTTCCCCCCGGGGGTGTTCATCACCACCACCCCGGCCTTGCTGGCCGCAGGGATGTCCACGTTGTCCAGGCCCGTGCCGGCCCGCCCCACCACCTTGAGCCGCGGCGCGGCCGCGATCAGTTCCGCGGTCACCTTGGTGGCGCTGCGGATCACCAGGGCGTCCACATCCTTGATGACCTCTTTTAACTCCTCCGGTGGCATCCCCGGCCGGTTAACCACCTCGATGTTGGGCTGGGCCTCCAGGACCGCCACCCCGGCTTCATGCAAGATATCGCTGATCAGGACCTTCATACCGCCGCCTCCTTGGCCAAAACCTCTTGCGCGGCCTTGAGGCCGGCGCCCGGCTGCACCTTGTAACCCAAGGCATTGAGCACTTCCTCCAGGCCGCCGATGGTGCCCAGGAGGTCCACTGTATCGATAAAGCCCATGTGGGCGATGCGGAAGATCTTGCCTTTGGCCTCCGCCTGGCCCCCCGCGATCCAGATGCCCTTTTTCCTGAGCTCCGCCACCACCTTCTGGCCGTCCACCCCCGCGGGGGCCAGGACCGCGGTCAGGACCGGGGAGGGATTATCCTGGGAGTAAAGCTCCAGGCCCATGGCCTTCATGGCCGCCTTGCAGGCCTTGGACAGCCGTTCATTGTGGGCGTAAATCTTGTCCAGCCCCGCCTTCTTGATCTTCCCCAGCACTTCCCGCAAACCCAGGATCAGAGACACCGGCGAGGTATAGGGCGTCTGGTTCTTCTCCGCGGACTTCAGGGCCTTGGAGAAATTGAAGTAATACTTGGGCAGTTTCGATTCCTTCACGAAGCCCCAGGCCTTGGGGGAGAGAGCCGCAAAGGCCAGCCCCGGGGGCAGCATCATCGCCTTCTGGGAGCCCGCCACCAGCACGTCGATGCCCCATGCATCCATGGGAATCCGGTAGCCCCCCAGCGCGCTGATGGCGTCCACCACCAGGATGGTGCCGGGTTTTTTGCTGGTAACTTCTGCCAGCTCCTTAATCGGATGCGATACTCCCGTGGAGGTCTCATTGGCCTGGACAAAGACCGCCTTGATGGCCGGATTGGCGTCCAGCATCTGGGCCACGTCCTTGGGGTCCGCGGCCTTCCCCCAGGTCACCGCCAGCCTCTCCGCCTTGACGCCGTAAACGTTGCACAGCTCCGTCCAGCGCTCCCCGAACTTGCCGCCGTCCACCACCAAGGCGGTGTCCCCGGCGCTCAGGGTGTTGGCCACCGCCCCTTCCATGGCCCCGGTGCCCGTGGCCGCGAAGATCAGCACTTCCTGTTCCGTCTCGAAGAGATACTTCAAATCCGCCCGCACCTCCCCCAGGATCTCGCTGAACAGGGGGGAGCGGTGGTGAATGATGGGCTGGGCCATGGCCAGGTTGGTTTCCGGGGCCACGGGGGTGGGACCCGGAGTCATCAGATACATTTTCATCACTTTTTCCTTACCTTCAAACCTCGCTTCCAGCGCGAGGGGATTTTTCCTCAGAAGCCATTTCTGGTGGCGCAGGCTTTCCAGCCTGCGCTCCTCTACTCGCGACCAGCGCGAGGGGATTTTACCTTACCCGGCCCAGGTGCGGCCCGGGACCAACCTCGCCCCAGAGCGAGGGGATTTCACCAAAACTAACAGAATTAATAATTCTATTCCCCTCCCCGCCCCCTGTCAAGATTTCTGTCCGGGGATAGTGAAAAAAAGCACGAACTCTAATCCAATTCTTTGTATCTTGGCGTATGAAAATATCTTGCCTTGAAGAAAAACCTGGCGGGAAAAATGAAACAAACCCTACTTACTACCCCTTCTACCTTGGTTCCCATGTTCCTGCTTGGAAATGAGAGGAAACAACTATTTTTTCCAACAAAATTTATGCTATCATACCGTCTGTAATAAAGTTTTGTGAAATGAATGCGGTGGGGAGGATAATTTAATGAACCATAAAAGTGTAATCATTCCCCTGGAAAGCCTACTGCTGGATATGCAAAATGCTCGACACGGCGACATAGATGACCAGAATGGCGTGTTGAAGTGGATGGTCTCTGGAAAAAGCCAAGAAAAAGTTATGAACCTTGCACAGTCAATAGTCACTTATGGTTTCATACCTTTCCAACCCTTCATAGTTATACCTATAGGGGGCGATGGGAAGGAACTTTATACCGTTGTGGAAGGTAATCGTCGAATTGCAGCCCTCAAGATGCTCCGTGATCCAGATAAATGCCCTGAAGAACATGCAAGGAAAAAGTTTCGCAACTTCCAACAAAACCTTCAACACCCACTGCCTCCCCAGGTAGAGTGTTTTGTTTACCCCGATCTTCAAGCAGCAGCGCCTTTGATAAAACTTCGCCATTCAGGTGAGCAAGGTGGAGCCGGTATTGTCCCTTGGGGAGCTAAGGAATCGGAATATTTCGCTAAACGGATTGGGGGACCCGGCCGGTATGAGCCTGCGATGCGGCTCTTAGAGTATGCAACAAAGAAAAGGTTGATCAGCCAAGAAGAATCCAACCGAATTCCCATTACAAACGTAACTCGTTTGATTAACAGTCCATATGTGCGAAAAAAGATTGGCCTGGATATCACGAAGGGAGAGTTAACCCGAATTGTAGACCAGGATTATTTCGATAAAGCGGTCAGTGATATGCTACGAGCGCTCACCTCTGTAGATATGACTGTTTCACAACTGAAAAGCATAAGACAACGAGAAGACTTTATCGATAAAATGGAGCAAGAGTGGGGGCCCTATGAGGCTAGCGAAAAAGCGCCACTCATTCCAGACGCTCCCGAAGCACGAACTAAGAAGAGTGAAGAAAAGGCTGATGAAAAGAAGAAAAAGCAAACTTCAAGAGATTCACTGCGCCGTAAGACGGCGATACCAAGCAGCGTAAGCATGAAAATCCAAAATAAACGGCTACTAAAAATTTTCATTGAATTGAAGGGTATTAATATTGAGGATTATATTAATGCTGCATCAGTGTTAACCAGGGTCTTTATCGAGGGATGTATTGACCTGTATTTAGAAAAGAATAATATTCAACTCCCTAAAAATCAGAAATATCTGAAAGATAAAGGGCGGGCAGTAAGGAAGCATCTGATATCGACTAATGTAGGAAATACAAGGATAAAGGATGATCTAAAGGGGTTAGAAATATTCTATTCCGATGCATCCAACATCGGATCAGCCAATACTTTCAATGCGATAGTACATAATCTTAAATTTTCCCTTACCCCAAGAGAATTAAAGATGAACTGGGACCGACTCGAATCATGCCTGCCTTGGTTCCAGGGTCACATATAGGAAAAGCTGAGACTTAATGGCTTGCGACTTACTCCGGGGGGAGACTATGGCAACGACAGCTACACCATTGCGGTATCCAGGTGGGAAAAGCCGTTTAGCGCGATTCTTCAGTTTTTTGCTAAGGCAGAACAAAATCAGTGACTGCATATATATAGAGCCATTTGCCGGCGGAGCAGGTGCCGGAATCAACCTATTGCGGATGGAGTATGTCCGGCTTCTATACCTTAATGATATTGATACAGGCGTGCATGCTTTTTGGTATTCCCTGCTTTATCACACGGAGGAGCTTTGCCGTATGGTGGAGGAAGCCCCATTGACGATGGAAGAATGGCATCGGCAAAAGGAGGTTTTGGGCAGTCCAACAGCTTCGCCAATTGATTTAGGATTTGCTGTCCTATTCATGAATCGGACTAATCGTTCCGGCATCATAACAGGCGGCGTCATCGGAGGGCAGAAGCAAACCGGAAAATGGAAAATTGATGCACGCTTCAACCGCGTTGGACTGGTAGAGAAGATAAGAAGGATTGCTGGCTATCGACACCGCATTAAGCTTTTCTGTATGGATGCACGCGATTTTCTCTCCAATGTCGTGGCGGCCTGCCAGGAGCGAATCTTTATCTATCTTGACCCACCATATTATCGCAAAGGTCGGGAACTTTACGAGAATAACTATGGACACGATGATCATTCGGCACTTGCCCAAGCCCTCAAAGCGCTTGGGGAAAAACCTTGGGTAGTTTCTTATAATAACGTTCCAGAAATTCGTGAGGTCTATTCTGGTTTGCCCCATCTCACATATGGCATCAACTATAGCGCCTCAGAGCGCTACGAAGGAAAGGAGATCATGTTTTTTGGACCTACGATTAAACAACCTCGTTTCAAAAACCCATTAAGCATTAAACATTATGCATAAGTAGTTTGTAATAAACAGTTTTTATCTTATATTCTCTTCTTCTTTCTATTCCTTCATAATTATCCTAATCCGTGCCGATCATCCCCTCCTTTCTGGCCTTCTCCCTCTTTTCCTCTAAATTTCCCTGGGGAGCAAAATTTTGGGGGGTGAGGTGGGACCAGGCGCTTTTGGCCTGCTCCGGTCCGGCGGCCAGGCGGGATTAAGCGGTGCAGCCCCGGCGCCGTGCCGCAACTTAAGCCTGGCTTATCCGGGAAATAAGTGGAAAATAGCGGGGTTATCCCGCCACCCCCACCCCGTGCCGGCACAACCTTAGCCGCCCCCGGCCCCCCGGCCCCGATCCCTGGCCCCCGGCCCCTGGGCCCCGGCCCCCGGAGGCGGATTCTGCAATTATACAGAGCGTCATATGTATTTACATAATGTTCTTTTTTGTCATTCTGAGCCGTCGAAGACGGCGAAGAATCTAGACCCTTCGCTTCGCTCAGGGTGACAATGATGCGCAAAAAATATGACGCGATGTCTAGACCATGGGGGGAAATTTTTTTCATCCTCAGGGAAGCGAAGAATCCGGTCTGCCAAAACCAGGCCCCTTCCCGCCCCTCCCGCTGACCGCCAGCCGCTTGGGGAAAAGAAAATTCTTAAATAAATACACTTCCCCGCGCCCTAAACCCCCTAAGGTTTTGAGGTGGGCCAGTGCCTGGCTATTCCAGGAAAAATATAGGGTCAGCGGCAAAGTCATGGTATCATATCTAAAATTGATAGATGTGGCTCCAGGAACATAACTCCCGGAGGTTAGCCCGGGGCCAAGAGGTCCTAAAACCTTTTTTCACCTGGGGGGGTTAAGTTAGCCGATTAATCTTCACTAACGGAAAATTATAAATTTTTCCTCTTCGTCCTGCTCATCGGTCCCCCGGGGGGAAGCGCCGAGTAAACTGAGCCCTCCGTGGGGCAGCCAGCAGGGGGTGGAAGTTCGATGCGGGAGCGGGAATCTGCTGTCTATCTCAAGGTGGTGGAATGAAAAACCCTAAAATCAATGTATTGGTGGTGGATGACGTTGAAGTCACCAGGAAGATCATCTGTAATATTCTGAAACGGAGCGGTTTTGGCAATATCTTGGAAGCAGAGGATGGACCCACGGCCTTGTCGATTTTAGATGAAACCCCCATTGGCCTGATCATCACCGACTGGAATATGCCCCAAATGTCCGGCCTGGAACTGGTGCAAAAAATCCGGGCCAACCCGCAGCATCAGCATATTCCGGTGCTGATGGTCACCGCCGAGGAGGAAGAGGCGTATATTCTGGCGGCCGTGAAAGCGGGGGTAGACAATTATGTAGTCAAGCCTTTTACCGCCAAGACCTTAAGGGAGCAGATCGCCACGGTTCTTAAGAAACATAGTGCCTAAATTTGCATCATCAATGATAGCAGCAAGGTTTTTTCCTCGTTCTCAGGTGGCGGCGGGGGAACGCACCTGCCAACCGAGGCGGGGACCTCGGCTTCCAGGCTCCCCCCC
>JAGVAH010000062.1 GCA_020060385.1 Syntrophobacterales bacterium
GCACCGTGCCGGAACTCTTTGAACCATCCGGCTCGCTGCCGGATAATATGAACGCTAACAAACAGTTATGCCTCGCTTTGGCTTAACCGGACAGAAATGTAAATATCCCTGAATATCAAGAGCAGAATATTCGGCAATACGGCGGCGGGATTCTTCGACAAAGTGCTCATGAATTTCAAATCCCGCCGCCATCCGCCCAAGACGACGGGCCACAACAATGGTAGTGCCGCCGCCGGCAAATGGGTCTATCACTATTCCACCCGCCGGGCTGGCAATCTTAATAAAGAACTCGGCAAGTCCCTCCGGCATGGCTGCGGTGTGGGCAACGCCTCGATATTGGTTGTATGTCTGAGGAACCATCACCACATTCCCTGGGTCAGCTCCTCCTCGCTGGTACGTTTTAGTGCGATCTCGGCCAAAACCAGCTTCGGTATTCCGCCTTCCCAGCCTGTCCATTTTTCTTCTGGCAATCTCTGCGAGGTCTGCTTTATAAGGAACCCTGACGGCATCCAGGTCAAAATATGGTCTCCGGCCACGGGCAAAATGATAAACATATTCAAAACTATCCTTGGTCCGTGGACCAAACTTGCCTGGCACTGCATTTGATTTCGCCCAGATGTACGTCTCAATCCAACGCCAACCCATTCGCTGGAGGGAAAGAACTAGCTCATAAACGTATGGGTGCCTCTGCCCCTTTAATGGACCCTGTTTGGCTACACGATTCTTAATATTGAGGATGAGGCTCCCACTCTGGCGCGCGGCGTTAAACATTGCTTGGGCAAATGGCAAGAACCACTCAACATAATTGTCCGGGTGTATCCGGCTATATGCCCGCGCATCGGCATATGGGGGACTGGTGAAGAAAAGATCGACACCGCCTTGGGGAAGAAGCGGCAACAAATCCAAAGCGTCGCCAAGTGTTATCCCTTCATCGAGAAACTTAGCTAATGCCTGATTGCCGCCTCTGATCTGCACGCTGCATCTCCACAAGTTGCATGCATGTATGTTTATGGGGGACTGCCACTTGCAGTGTCTGGTGGACCCAAAAGAAGCCGCGGAGCAGGCCGTAAGCCGAGTTCTGTTCCGGATCGTTCCGGCGATGATCATTCCTCTGGGACCCCGGTTGCCCGGGGCCTCTAGCGGCCTACCCGGGAGCTTTGGGCGGGCCACCCTCAAGCGCTCCCCTATTTGGCCTTGCTCCGGGTGGGGTTTTCCAAGCCGGCAATGTCGCCACTGCCGCTGGTGAGCTCTTACCTCACCCTTTCACCCTTACCGTGGACGTACCACGGCGGTCTGGTCTCTGAGGCACTTTCCCTGGGGTTGCCCCCGCTGGGCGTTACCCAGCACCCTGCCCTGTGGAGCTCGGACTTTCCTCCGGCCGCCCGAAAAGCAGCCGGCGATCATCTGGCCTACTCCGCGGTTCCTGTGGGCATCTTTAGAAGATTGGCCGGCTCGGGCCGGGCCAACCTCCATAAATTCATTTTAACTGGATTCTGACCGGCGGTCAATGGCTTGGCGGGCCAGGCGGTCGGCCTCCTGGTTCCCGGCCCGGCCCAGGTGGGAGATAGCATAGGCCTCGAAGTTTTGCAACTCCTTTTTGGCCTGGCGCCAGAGGGGCTGGAGGTGGGGGCTTTTGACCTGGTAGGCGCCCTTGAGTTGCTCCACCACCAGTTGGGAATCGGCCAGGATCTGGACACGGGGGGCGCCCTGCTCCCGGGCCAGTTGCAGTCCCAGGATCAGGGCCTGGTATTCCGCCACGTTGTTGGTGGTTTCCCCCAGATAGCGGCTTAGCTGGCCTTTGAGGGTGCCCCCGGGATCGTAGAGGAGGGCACCGGCTCCCGCGGGGCCGGGATTGCCCCGGGAGGCGCCGTCGCAGTACAGCCGCCAGAAGCCGGTCTCCCGGCGGCGGTAGGCGTCGGCCACCTTCTGGAAGAGGTCCTGGAGTTCCTCCCTGGTGACCTGGAACTTATCCAGGACCTGGGGGATCTCCAGTCCCTGGGCCAGGGCCTCGAAGATGGCGGCCCGGGAAAGGGGGGGCCGGCCCCCCCGGCTCAGGAGGCACCCCGGGAGAGGTCTCCCTCCAGGACCTCCACCTCATCTTGCCAGTAAAGGATGCGCTGGCAATGGGGGCACTGGAGAATCTCCTCCCCCTTTTGCAGATCGATGAACTGCTGGGGCAGGATATTCATGTGGCAGCCGAAGCACACCCCTTCATGCACCGGGGAGATGGCCGTGCCGTTGCGGCGCTGGCGGATGAACTCATAGCGCTTCAAAAGGGGCGCGGAGACGCCTTTGCGCAGCTCCTTGCGCTGTTTCTCCAGGATCGCGAGTTCGGCTTGCAGCTTGCCCACCTGGGTCTCCACTTCCTTACTGCGGCTGGCCACCAGTTCCTGCTGCTCCTGGAGGCGCTGGTCCTGCTCGGCCAGGGACTGCTTTTGAGCCTCCATGAGTTCCAGCAATTCCAGCACCCGGGTCTCTTTATGATCCCGCTGGTCCTCTTTGAAGGCGATCTCCTTGAGCATGGCCTTGTATTCGATGTTGCTCTTGATCTCCATGAGGCGCTGGCGGCTGGTTTTAATGCCTTCCTCCATCTCCGCCACCTCTTTTTCCGTCTCGGCCCGCTGTTTTTGCAGACTTTCCAGTTCCTGGGCCTGGGCCTCTCTTTCCCCCTGCAACTCCTCCAGGACCGTGTTGGCCGCCTGTAGCTCCTCCGGCAGCCTTTCCAGGTCCTGGGTGACGCCCCTGATTATCTTGTCCAACTCCTGCAAATCCACCAACCACTTTAACTCCGGTAACAAAATATCTCCTCCATGTTGCGCGGTTTTTCTTAAATAAGTCAGGCTCCAGGCGCTAGAGCCATTTCAGGCCTGAGCCTTCCCTTTGCTTTCCCTCACAGATAACTAAAAGGGGCCTCTTCCCGGGCCACCTCCACCCGGACCTGCAGCCCCCCCTCCTGGAAATGGCGGCGCAGTTGCCGGGCCCACTCCGGTATAAACACCACCTCGCTGGCGAAATGCCCCACTTCCAGGACGGCAAAACCCTCCGCGGGCCCCGGGGTGGCCTGATGGTGCCGCACTTCGCCGGTTAGATAGACCTGGGCGCCCCGCTCCCTGGCCCCGGCGATGAGGTCGCCGCCGCTGCCGCTGCACAGGGCCAGCCGCCCCACCTCTGCCGGGGGACGGCCCCAGATTCTTACCTGGCCGACCCCAAAAACTTCCTTCACCCGGTTAACTACCCGGCTGAAAGGCCGGGGCTGGTCCCAATTGCCGATCCGACCCAATCCCAAGGGCGCGCCCGTTCTTTTCAGGGGATACACGTCGTAGGCCGGCTCTTCATAGGGATGCACGGCCTGCAGGCGTGAAAGGGCGGCCTCCAGGGAACCTTCCGGCACCAGCACCTCCAGGCGGGATTCCGTAGCCCGGGAGAGCGCGGCCACCTGGCCCCGGAAGGGACTGGCCCCCTCCAGGGGCAGATACGTGCCCTGGCCCCGGGCGGCAAAGGTGCATTGGGCATAATTGCCCATGACCCCGACCCGGTCATCAGCCAGGGCCTGGCGCAGCCGGTCTTCATAACCCACCGGCACAAAAACCGTGAGCTTATACCAGTCCTCCCGGCCGGTGGCTTCCAGCACCTCGGCGTCGGCCAGACCCAGGAGCCGGGCCAGGTAGTCGTTCACCCCCTCCGGGGCCACATCCAGGTTGGTGTGGCAGGCCGCCACGGCTATTCCCCCCCGGATCAGGGCGGCCAGCAGGCCCCCCTGGGGCTGGTCTTCCCGCACCCTGGCCAGAGGCTGATAGAGGAGAGGGTGATGGGTCAGCAGCAACTGGGCCCCTTGGGCCTGGGCCTCGGCCACCACCGGGGCGCTGGCTTCCAGGGCCACCAATACCGCGTCCACCCGGCTTTGGGGATGGCCCAGCATCAGGCCCACCCGGTCGCCCGCCACCGCCCAACTTAAGGGCCAATGGGCTTCCAACCGGTGGATGATCTCTTTAAGCAATGCGCTCATGGGATATAAAAAAGGGGTGCGCAGAGAGCACCCCTTGGGGTTAAACCCCTATGTTAACAGAGCTTGCGTATCGTTCTCGGGAGATGGGCGATCCTCCGGTCATCCAAGTGGGCCCACCTGGATTTGAACCAGGGACCGTCCGGTTATGAGCCGGTTGCTCTGACCTCTGAGCTATGGGCCCGTAAGTTGTCATCATATGTCAAAATTATTTTAATTAATATCTCCCCCTAGTTCAAGGGGGTTAATAAGATGTTCTGCTTAAGTATTCCCTGGCGCCTCTTGCGTCTGGGCCTGAGCCCGTTTTGGTTGTCCTCAGTTTTCAATAAAGCTTTTCAGCTTGGTGCTCCGGGAGGGGTGCCGCAGTTTGCGCAGGGCCTTGGCTTCTATCTGGCGGATGCGCTCCCGGGTGACCTCAAAATCCCGGCCCACTTCTTCCAGGGTGTGGTCGGTCTTTTCGCCAATGCCGAAGCGTTTGCGCAATACCTTCTCCTCCCTGGGGGTGAGGGTGGCCAGCATCCTCCGGGTCTGGTCCGCCAGGTTGAGGTTGGCCACTGCTTCGATGGGGGTGGAAATCTTCTTGTCCTCGATGAAATCGCCCAGGTGGCTGTCTTCTTCGTCACCGATGGGAGTCTCCAGGGACAGGGGCTCCTTGGCGATCTTCAACACCTTCCGCACCTTTTCCAGGGGGAATTCCATCTTTTCCGCGATCTCCTCCGGGGTGGGCTCCCGGCCGATCTCCTGGACCAGGTAGCGGGAGGTGCGGATGAGCTTGTTGATGGTCTCAATCATGTGCACAGGGATGCGGATGGTGCGGGCCTGGTCGGCGATGGCCCGGGTGATGGCCTGGCGGATCCACCAAGTGGCGTAAGTGCTGAACTTGTACCCCCGTTCGTATTCAAACTTTTCCACGGCCTTCATCAGGCCGATGTTGCCCTCCTGAATCAGATCCAGGAATTGCAGCCCCCGGTTGGTGTATTTCTTGGCGATGCTCACCACCAGCCTTAAGTTGGCCTCCACCAATTCCCGTTTGGCCTTCTGGGCCAGGTACTCCCCCTTCTCCGCCTGGGCCAGGATGGCCAGCAACCGGTGTCCGGTCAGCCCCACTTCCTGCTCAATTTTCCGCAGCTGCTTCTGGGCCTTGGTCCACTGGTCCTCCAGCTCCGCCATCCTTTCCAGAGTGACGCCGCCGGGGAAATCGCTTAGAGCCCCTTTTCTGTAGTCCCTAAGGACGGTGCGAAACTTGGTGGCGGAGATACCCAGGGAGTCCAGGACCTTGTCCACCCTCCGGTGGGCTTGTCGCACCGCGTAGGCGTAGCTGCGCAATTTATCCAGAACTTGCTCCAGATGGAACCGCTCCAGGCGTAAATTTTTCAGGTGATCCGCCATGCGGCGCCGGGCCGTGGTCAGGCTTTTTTCCAGCTGAGACCGGGTCTCACTCTTGGAGGGCGCGGCTACCACCTCTTTTTGCAACTGGCGGACACGCTCCTCCTTTTGCCGCAATTTCTGGATCAGATTCAGGATCCGGGATTTCTGGGTGCTTTGATCCAGGATGGGCTCATCTTCATCAAAATCCATGATGGCCCCCTGGGGATCCAGCTTCTCCTGCTCCAATTTATTGACCAGATTCATGATCTCTCTCAGACCATGGGGCACCTCCAGCAGGGAGCGGAGCACTTCCTTCTCCCCGTCTTCGATGCGCTTGGCGATCTCCACCTCCCCTTCCCGGGTGAGCAGGGAGACCATGCCCATCTCTTTCAAATAGAGGCGCACCGGGTCATCCAGTTTGGCGACCCCTTCGGGCTCCGGGACCAAGTCCCCGTCTCCCTCCTCAATTTCCAGGGGCGTGGTCAGAGCCAGGGTGCGATTGACCTCCGAGGACGACAGTTCCAGCTCGTCGAAAATCAGGATGTCCTTTATTTGCTCATTCAAGAGGCTTTCAGGAGATAGAGAGTCATTCAGGTCATCCATGGCCATCAGGCCATCGTCATCCCCCATGGGCATAATTTCCGGAAATCCATCCATACCCATTCCCTTGGTCATCCATCTCCTCCTTTTCCTGCAGACTAGGCTAATGTTTAAGGTCCTGCAGCTGCTGTTCGAGTGCCAATTTCTGCACCTGCAAAGCCAATAGCTCCTCGCCGCCGGGGATGGCGGCGGCCTTTGCCAATTCCTCCTTGATTTGCGCCAGGGCCTTCTTGAGGCGCTGCATCTGCCGGGCCCGGCGCCATTCATCCGCCAAAAGTTCGGTGGACGGTTCCCCCTTTCCCAAAGTCAGGGCGCAGATCTGCTGCCGCAGGTGTTCCTCTTCCACCCTTTGAATCAACAGGCTGTGGTCCAGTGCGCCCTCTTCCTTAAGACTCCTGATGACCAACTCCAGCAGGCTCTTGAGTTCCTGGTTCTGGAACTCCTGGGCCCAATCCTCTAATTCTTCCAGGGGCACGATCCCGGGGTGGTGGAGCACCCATTTGAGCAGTCTCTCCTCCGGATTGTTGAGCAGGCTATGGCCGGGGGCCAGGCGTTGGGCCGCCACCGGGGCGGCAGAGGTGAGACTGCGGCGCAGCGCCGCCTCGTCCACCCCCAGGCGTTCCCCGGTGAACCGCAGCCACAAGCCCTGCTCCACCGGGTCGCTCAGGGCCTGGAAATAAGGGCGCAGCTCCTCGGCGATGCGCACCCGGCCCTCCACCTCCAGGCCGTGGGCGGCAATGAGCTCCTCCACCAGAAAGGCGAACCAGGGCTGGGCCTGGTCCCAGGGGGATTGAAAGATCTCCACCCCGTGTTGAAACGCGTAAGTGTCCGGGTCTTGGCCGGCGGGGAGCGGCAGCACCCGCACCGCCAGCCCTTCCGAGGCAAAAATAGGAAAAGCCCGGCGCATGGCCCGGGCTCCCGCAGCATCCCCGTCAAAGACCAATACTGCTTTGGCTACCTGGTTTTTTAAAATACGCACCTGCTCTTTGGTGAGGGCCGTGCCCAGGGTGGCCACCACGTTGGCGATGCCGTGGACCCTGAGGGCCAACAGGTCCAGGTAGCCCTCCACCACCAGGGCCACGCCCGTTAACCGCAAGGCCTCCTGGGCCTGGGGCAGGCCGTAGAGGGTGCGGCCTTTGGAATACAAAGGACTCTCCGGGGAGTTCAGGTACTTGGGCTCACCAACGCCGATGATCCGGCCCCCGAAGGCGATGACCCGTTCTTGCCGGTCCAGGATGGGGAACATGACCCGGTCCCGGAAGCGGTCGTAATAGCCCCCCTGGGCCCGGGGCACCACCAGGCCCACCTCCTGGGCTGCGTCCAGGGAAATGCCCTTATTCTGCAAATGGCGGCGCAGGCCGTCCCATTCGTCAGGGGCATAACCGATATGAAAATCCCGGATCACCTCTTTGGTCAGCCCCCGTTTCTGGATATAGTCACGAGCCTTCCCGCCCTTGGGCCCGGCCAGGCTGGATTTATAAAAAGCCGCGGCCTCCCGGTTGATCTCCTGCATCAGCTGGCGCTTCTTGGCCTGGCGGCCCCCCTCGGGGCCCAGGTCCCTCATGGTGATGGTGATGCCGTAGCGCCGGGCCAGCTCCTGCACCGCCTCCGGAAAAGAAAGGCGCTGGTGCTGCATCAGGAAGGAAAAGACGTTCCCCCCCGCGCCGCAGCCGAAACAGTGGAAGATGCCCTTGTCCGGAGCCACCGTGAAGGAAGGCGCGGTGTCCGGATGGAAGGGGCAGAGCCCCAGGAGATTCTTGCCCCTTTGGGTCAACTGGACGTACTGGCCCACCACCTCTTCGATGCGGGCCGCGTCCTTGATCTCCAGGAGCTTATCTTCCGGGATAAATGCCATTTAGAGACAGTTTTCTGTTTTCGGTTTTCGGTTTTTAGAACTCTTGGCAAAATTCCCTTTTTGTTGGAAATTGTCATTCTGAGGGAGCGGAGCGACCGAAGAATCTAGATCCTTCCCTTCGCTCAGGATGACAGAATAAACATTTTGCAAGAGACTCTTTGGTTAGTGGCTCTGGTTAAAAGGCCTCATGGTTATTGCTAAGAAATGCAGCCATCCTAGTGCCGGTGGCCCGGGCTTTCCTGTCCGGGCGTTGGGGGGGCGGGTTCACTCTCCATCTATCTTCTATTTCGGAGAGGAACGCCTACCCCATTAATTTGGGGTTAACGCCCCATGAACTTGATGTTTACTGCCCCAGAGGGCAGGCAACACCTGCCGCCCTACTCCCCGGTGGCCCAGGCTTTCCCGCCTGTGTAGGGTGGGCATGGCCCACCTTTTTCCGGTGGCGCAGGCTTTCCAGCCTGCGCTCCTCTAACCCCTTCTCCCCCCGGGGGAGAGGGTTGGGGTGAGGGGGGCGACTCGATTAATTGGTTCTAATCAGCTCAAAAGACGCCACCCCCACCCTAGCCCTCCCCCCTCGCAGGGGGAGGGGATTTTCCTCTTCTCATTCCCAAGCTCCTGCTTGGGAAGGCCTTTTGTAATGCCAGGCTCCTGCTTGGCCATGGTAGGGAGGTCCTCCGCGGCCGCCGCCTTAATGATGGACTATGCCCCTACATTTTCTAAATTGAAAAGTTTATCTCCCCAGTCTTGTCTAAGTCCCTTTCAATAAAGCTTTGTTATGTTCCGGATAATATTCTTTCAAGCAATCTGGACAAATGCTATGGCTGAAATCGGCCTGAGTGTGTTTCCTTATATAGCTTTCGACGGCTTGCCAAAACCCTGCATCATCCCGAATCCTCTTACAATGCATACAGATGGGCAGGATTCCTCGAAGAGTGTGGATTTCAGAAATACTGTCGCTCAGCTGCTTGTATTTCTCTCCCAAGACATTATTCATGTATAGAAGTTCAATCTGATTTTGAATAAGATCTCGAAAATGTTGAATGAGTTCAATATATGTTTGGGTATAGTAATTAACTTTATTATCTAAAACGCATATTGTTCCAAATGGCTTACCATCAGGAAAGACAAGTGGGAAACCCAAATAAGAAATCATTTTAAGCTTAATATCAGGATTATCTTTCCATTTCTCATCAGACAGCGCATCGGGCACCAAAAGCATGTCTTTCGTTTTTATTACAGTCTCGCAATATAATCCTGACCCTATTAAATGTTCCTTGTCTCCTGAATTATAAGGATTGTCTGTACTCTCACTTGAAACAAACACTTCAATATCCTGATCGACAATCCGCATAATGAGCGCGGCAGGAACACCAATAAGATTGGCCAAGATGTCAACAATGCTTTGCCACTTATGTAAAATCTGATCAGGTATATCTATTTTGCCAATTGGTCTTTCTTCCATGATTGCTATTGGTTTACTCCCGCAACTCCACCACCGTCACCCCGGGGTTGTCGTCGCCGTGCACGGCCTTCACTGCCCGGTGGTGTTTCAGGTGATCCCAGACCGCGGCCTTGAGGCGCCCCGTGCCCACCCCGTGGATGATGTCCACCTTTTCCTGGCCGTGGAGCATGGCCTGGTCGAGGAGCCGGTCCACCAGGGGCAGGGCCTCGTCCACCCTTAAGCCCACCACGTTCAAGCTGGGCAGCCACTCCGGGGGCAGATGCCGGCTCCGGGAGAACGCTCCTTCTGCCGGCCCCTCTGCCTCCCCGGCCAGGGGGGTGATCTCTTCCGGCTGCACCCGAAGTTTAACCTTGCGCACTTGTACTTCCAAGCGTCCATCCCGCCCCGGCGCGGATAAAATTTTGCCGTTCAGGCCCAGGGCCGGGAGAAAGACCTTCTCTCCGGGGGCGTATGCGGGAATTTCTTCTTTCTGTGCCAGGGGCTTAGGCGTCAAATCCTGGAGCATTTGCGCCTGTTGCGCGGAAAATTCCTGGCGCAGGCGGCCCCAGGATTCCTGCCCTTCCTTGAGGCGCCTGACGATCTCTTTAAATTCGGCCTCCGCCCGGCGGATCCGCTCCTGGGCCTGGGCCTGGGCCTCCTGCCGCCAGCGTTCCCGTTCATCTTGGAGAGATTGCAGTTCTTTTTGCAGTTTCTCTCGCTCCCGCTCCAGCTCCTCTGCCCGCCGGGCCAGCTTCTCCCTTTCCCAGGTCAATTCCTCCCGGGCCTTTTCCACTTCCGCCAGGAGGCGGTAGGCCCGGAGTTCCTCCTGGTCCAGGTAGCCCTCCGCCTGTGCCAGGATCTCCGGGGAGAGGCCCATCTCCCGGGCGATCTTTAAGGCGTTGGAGGCCCCCACCACCCCGTAGGCCAGGCGGTAGGTGGGTTTCCGGGTCTCTTCGTCAAAGATCACCGCCACGTTGGCAAAACCGGGCTGGCGCAAGGCAAAAGACTTGATCAAAGGGATATGGGTGGTGGCCGCGCCGTACGCGCCCCGCTTATCAAAGGCTTGCAGCAACGCCAGGGCCAGGGCCCCCCCTTCCGTGGGGTCGGTGGCCGTGCCCAACTCGTCCAGGAGCACCAGGGGCCGGGGGGGCAGGTGGGCCAGCATCTCCAGGGCCCTTTTCAAGTGCGCGGAAAAGGTGCTCAGGTCCTGGTGCAGGTCCTGGGGGTCGCCGATGTCCGCGAAGACCTGGTCAAAGGGGTGAAACTCGCTCCCCTCCGCCACCGGGATGGGAATGCCGCTCTGGACCATGAGGGTCAAGAGCCCCAGGGTCTTTAAAGCCACGGTCTTGCCCCCGGCGTTGGCCCCGGAGATGATGAGAAAGCGCTGCTCCGCCGTAAGCTGCAGGTCAATGGGCACCACTGCCGGCTGCTCCGGGTTTTTCCAGCGGCGGTGCACCAGCAAAGGGTGCCGGGCCTGACGCAGGTCCACCCCCGGCTGAGAGCGCCAGATGGGCTCCCGGGCCTTGAAATTCCGGGCAAAGCGCACCTTGGCCTGGAGCCCGTCCACTGCCGCCAGGGCGTCCAAAATCTCCTGGATTTCCTCCAGCTGGTTGCGCGCCAAATCCGTGAGACGCCGCAATACCGCCTCTTCCTCTCTCTTTTCCCGGTTGGCCAGGAGGTTGAGCTGGTTGTTCTGCTCGACTATGCCTAGGGGCTCCAGGAAAAAGGTGGCCCGGGTCTGGGACTGGTCGTGGATGATGCCCGGAATGGCGCCTTTATGATCGGCCTTGACGGGGATGACGTAGCGGCCGTGGCGCTGGGAGATGGTGGGGGTCTGGAGCGCGTTCTGATATTCCGCCCCGAAGTAGTTCTGCTTGATCTGGCGGTTGAGGCCCTCCCGGGTGGCGGCGATTTCCCGGCGCACCGCGGCCAGCTCCGGGGAGGCCTGATCCAGGATGAAGTTGTGGGGGCTGATGCACTGCTTGATGGCCGCGGCCAGAGAGGCTAAGTCGTGGAGACCCCCGGCCAATGATTGGAGATGGGG
Organism: Syntrophobacterales bacterium; assembly: GCA_020060385.1. Taxonomy (GTDB): domain Bacteria; phylum Desulfobacterota; class Desulfobaccia; order Desulfobaccales; family 0-14-0-80-60-11; genus SURF-52. The sequence goes on from JAGVAH010000062.1 coordinate 11,312, forward strand.
ATAGGCATCTCCCTGCCGGAGGTATTGCCGGCACTGCCGGGAGAGGCGCAGCACCAGCAAGATGTCGTTAAAAGCCGGGGCCGGCAGGAGGCTGCCCCGCACCTGGGCCTTGGTCAGCCAGGGGGAGAGATCAGGAAAATCAGAGAGCGGCAGCTCTCCCTCCCGGCTTTCAAGGTCTTGTAATTCGTGGATTTCCTGGAATTTGGCCCGGATGCTCGAGAGATTGCCGACTGGTCGCAGGGACGCTAGGAAGTTCCGGCCCAGGGCGGAGATGGCATATTCCTGCACCACCCCCAGTACCCCGGGAAATTCCAGGGCGGTCAAGGTTTGCTCCGGCATGCCCCTCCAGATGTACCTGGTAAAGGGGGGAAGGATCAGGAGCCTAGACGCCGCCGCACAATCTCCTGGACCACCTTCCCGTCCGCCCGGCCCGCCAACGCGGCCATGGCGCTCTTCATTACCTTCCCCAGATCTTTGGGGCTAGAAGCCCCCACCTCCTGGATGATCCGGGATACCTCCGCCTCCACCTCCTCTAAAGAAAGCTGGGGCGGCAAAAAAGAGAGGAGGACGCTCAGCTCCTCCTCTTCTTTGCTGGCCAGGTCGGGCCTCCCGGCTTTGGTGTATTCACTGATGGCCTCCCGCCGCTGTTTGACCTGGGTGTTGATTACAGCCTGCAACTCTGCTTCGGTCACCTGGCGCTTTAGATCCACCTCCCGATGGCGGATGGCGGTTTTCAGCATCCGCAAAGTGGATAACGCCACGGCTTGTTTCTCTCTGAGAGCCTCCTTGAAGGCCTGATCCAGCCGCTGAGAAAGGGAGGTCATGAACCCTCAATCTTGCGGAGCTTTTTCAAAGCCCGTTTTTTGGCCGCCAATATTTTCTTTTTACGCTTAATGCTGGGTTTTTCGTAATGTTCCCGTTTGCGGATCTCCGAGAGGATCCCCGCCTTTTCGCACTGTTTTTTAAAGCGTTTTAGGGCGACCTCGAAGGGCTCGTTGGGTTTCACCCTGACGCCCGGCATCCATTCCAACCCCCTCCCCGCCGTTAATTCCCCTTCCCGCCTGGCAATAGCCCGCGGCTGCGAGCGGTTGGTGGCGGGAAAAGGTGTATAATCCTCAAACGAATATTTTTTATCACCTATTTAGAATCTGTCAAGGGGTTTTTTGCTTCGGTCCCTGCCACCGGGAACCAGCGGGCAATTGTCCCCCTCACCTGAATATGTTATGTTTTAATAAAAAATTTTTAAACCCTTTCTTGGCCGAAGGCGCCTTGGGGCTGGCAATATGCCGGCAATGCAGATATCTTCAATAATCAGGATGTCCCAGAAAAAGCTAGTCATGGCGGTCCTGATGGTCCTGTTCCTGGTCCCCGGCTGGAGCACGGCTGGAGATCAGGTGGCGGAGGCCGACAGTATCCTCAAGAATCCAGCCCTCGACCTGCGTCAGGCCTTCAGGGCCCTGGATCTTTATACCCAAAACCTGTCCCCGGCCAACCCCTCCGAGGTCCCCCTGCTGATCCGCCTGGCCCGCACCTGTTTCCTGATTGGCGAACTGACCGTGCCCAGCCAGCGTCATAAATATTACGAAAAGGGCCAAACCTATGCGGAGATGCTCCTGAAGGAAGCCCCTCACCGCGTGGAAGGCCATTACTGGCTGGCCTTAAACCTTTGCGGCCTGGCGGATACGGGGGGGGCCTTGCAGGGGCGGCGGCTACTGCCCCGCATTATGGAAGAATTAGAGAAGGCCAGAATGATTGACGATTACTATGAGCAGGCAGGCAGCCACCGGGTCTTAGGGCGCATCTACTTTGAGGCCCCGGCCTGGCCCTTTTCCGTGGGCGACCTCCAGAAATCCCTGCAGCACCTGACCAGGGCCGTGCTCCTGGCCCCGAAGAACAGCACCAATCACCTCTATCTGGCAGAAACTCTGATCAAACTTCACCGTCAGGCCCAGGCCCACCAGGAACTGGAGCAGGTGCTTACGGCTCCGGAGCACGCCCTGCTGCCCCGGGGCGTGGAGGAAGACCGGCGGGAAGCCCGGCGCTTGCTGCAGGAATCCGCGGTTCCAGAATAACTTCCCTGAAGGACGAGTATCATCTTCCAGGGAGTATTGCCTCAATATGGGCCCCCATAACTCACCTGCCCTGGGGCGGGAGAAAAGGCACAAAAGTTATATAGGCTATTATGGGGGAGCCTCTAACTCCAGGCCCTTACCAGTCCCCCCCAGGGATTTAGGCGCCGGTCCGGAGGTGTTTATGGATCTTCGCAAGGTTTGCCGTCTGGTCTTCACCGCGCTGCTGCTGGTATGGCTGGCCGGGTGCGTCACCGTCAAGGTGGACCTCTTTGAAGAGCAAAAGCCCCTGAAAGAAAAGGTGATCTCCGGTTACGGCCGGGACAAGGTCCTGCTGGTGGACATCTCCGGGGTGATCATGGAGACCCGCCACCGCAGTCTCCTGGGTCTGGGCGCGGTGACCACCCCCGGCTATGTCAAAGAGGTATTGGATAAAGCAGCCAAGGATAAACAGATCAAGGCTTTGGTTCTCCGCATCAATTCCCCGGGAGGGACGGTCAGCGCCGCGGACATCATCCACCACGAGCTGCTAAATTATAAAAAGGAAACGGGCGTGCCGGTGGTGGCCTGTCTCATGGGCCTGGCCACCTCCGGGGGTTATTATCTGGCCCAGGCGGGGGACACCATCGTCGCCCATCCCACCGGCATCACCGGCTCCATCGGGGTCATTGCCATGAAGCTGAATATCAAGGGTTTAATGGACAAGGTGGGGGTGGACAGCGACATGGTGAAAAGCGGCCGCTGGAAGGACTTCTGGTCTCCCTTCCGGCCCGCCACCCCGGAAGAAAAGCAGATGATGCAGGACGTCATCAACAGTTACTACCAGGGGTTCGTGGAGGTGGTGGCCCTGGGCCGGAAGATGAATGCCCGGGAGGTGCGGCAGGTAGCGGACGGCCGCATCTATACCGCCACCCAGGCTAAGGACCTGGGCTTGGTGGACAGTTTGGGATACCTGGATGACGCCATCAAGAGCGCGCAGCAAAGGGCCGGCCTGGAAGAGGCCAAGGTGGTGCGCTACCATCGCCCCGATAGCTACCGGCCCAATATCTATTCCCAGATCCCCGACTTCTCCTGGATGGTAACCCCCCAATTTCTTTATATGTGGTGGCCGGGAGAACTGTAAGCAAAATTTTTTTAGTAATATTTCCCTCTAGCCGATAAGCTTATTAAGAGGCGGGAATCTGCCTGCTTTCTCACATCAAGGATGGGTGAGGAAGTCCTTTAAGTGCCTGGAAGCCCTCATATTTATCGGTTTCCCGGGAAGATAAGGGCTTGCTTTCCATCCGTATTATATTTGCTGGAGGAACCTTCCCGAGGTCAAGGGCAGGATTGTTGACTTAACGGAATTTGTTGAATAAATTAAACTAAGGGCGTTTATGAAAATCACCGACATTCAAGGAACTGGCGTCAGCCAGTTACAGAGCGAACAGACAGCGGCAGTAGGGTCGCGGACTGGCAAAACCTCGGCAGCAAGCCCAAGCACGGGGGCCGATAATATTGTTGTATCCGACCAGGCCCGTCTGATGCAAAGGGCCGCGGAGGTCATTGGCCAGACTCCGGACGTGCGGCAAGACAAGGTGGACTCCCTGCAGCAGGCCGTAAATCAGGGAACCTATTCTGCCGATACTCAAAAAGTGGCTAACAGCATGATCGCCAACATGCTCATGGAGCGGTAAGGCTCCCTAAAGAAATAAAAAGAGGGTATTGGGGGAAGGGGCGCCCCGGGGGGGGCGCCCCTTCATTTTTTTGGAGAATCAAACAGGAACCAGGGGCACAGGCGTCTCTCCGGCGGTCACCTTTGCCCCCTTTCCCTAAAAATCATTTTTGTAGCGCCCGCACCCGGTTCAACAATAGGCCCGCGGCCTCCACTACCTCCGCGGCGGTGGTGGGCCGGCCCACACTCAGGCGCACTGCCCCCCGGGCCACCTCCGGGGTCACCCCCATGGCCGCCAGCACCGGGGAGATGGTCTCCTCCCCGCTATGGCAGGCCGCGCCCAGGGACGCGGCCAACTCCGGAATCCCTCCCAGGATGTCGCTGCCCGACACCCCCGGGAAAGAGACGTTCAGGGTATTGGGGAGGCGTTCCCCCTGGGGGCCGTTCAGCACCAGTCCGGGAAACCCCTCCAGCAGCCGCGTATGTAACAGGTCCCGCAGCTTCTGGAGATGTGGGCCATTTGCGGCCACCCGCTCCCGGGCCAGATGGCAGGCTGCCCCCAGGGCCACCAGGTAGGGCACGTTTTCCGTGCCCGGCCGGCGTCCCCCTTCCTGTCCGGCCCCGTGGAGCAGGGGGCTGAACTGGCAACCCGTGCGCACATACAAGGCCCCGACGCCTTTGGGCGCGTAGAACTTGTGGCCCGCCAGGGTGAGGAAATCCACTTGCAGCTCCCCCACCCGCACCGGAATCTTGCCCACGCTCTGGGCCGCGTCGGTGTGGAACCAGACCCCCGCGGCCCGGGCCAGCGCGCCGATCTCGCTTATGGGCTGGAGCGCGCCGGTCTCATTGTTGGCGTGCATGACGCTGATAAGAATGGTCTTGGGGGTGAGGGCCCGGCGCACCGCGTCCGGGTCCACCAGTCCTTTAGAGTCCACAGGCAGGATGGTGATCTCAAAGCCCCGCTCCTGGAGGTCCCGGCAGGGGGCCAGCACCGCGGGATGCTCGACGGCGGTGGTGATGATCTGCCCCTGGCCGAAGTGGCGGGCCACCCCCTTGAGCACGGTGTTGTTGGCCTCCGTGGCCCCGCTGGTGAAGACGATCTCCTGGGGCCGGCAGGCGAGCAGGGCCGCCGCCTGACGCCGGGCCTCCGCCACCGACTCCTTGGCCTTGAGCCCCAAGAGATAATCGCTGCTGGGGTTGCCGAACTCCTCCTCCAGGTAGAGCTGCAGGGCCCGGACCACTTCCGGGGCGATGGGGGTGGTGGCGTTGTAGTCTAGATAGATCATTGAGGTTTACCTAACTAATTTTTCTGGTTCCCAAGCTGCGCTTGGGAACCCACTTGGACGCAAAGCTTTGCTTTGCGAACTGTTCAATTAGATGCCATCTCCGGCAGTCACGTCCCAATCAGCCATCTCGGCCATCAATTGCTCATCCTTTTCCACGGCCAAGGCTGTTTCATGGAGTTTGCCGCGATGCTGAGGAATTTTTTCCAGTCCCTCACCAATTTCCTGGGCCGCCAGCCGCAGTTCGTAGTTTTTTTGCAGGTTCATCCAGATATCTGGCCCCGTGCCAAACCAGCGGCCCAGGCGTAAGGCCGTATCCCCAGAGATGCCCCGCTTGCCCCGGATGATTTCGGTGATCCGGTTTGTGGGCACCCCTAATTCTTTGGCCAACTGATTGGCGCTCATTCCCAGTGCCTTCAACTCGTTAGCCAGGTGCTCCCCCGGATGGATGAGAAGCCGGGCCATGGGTCACCTCCTCTTAACTAATTATATTCTATACGTACAACATACAATGTCAAGCCATCTTTCGAAAACCTTGACAGCCCTTTGATAGTCGCTAATATTAGAAGAATTTCAAAATTCTGAATTTTTTAATTCCGATGAGCCGCTCTTTCTCTCCCAATTTTTATATTCTCGGGCGCTGGCTCACCCGCCAGACCCTGGGCCGGCTCTTCCGGCTCCGGGTGCAGGGGCTGGAGCATCTGCCCCCGTCCGGCCCGGCCATCATCTGTCCCAAACACCAGCGCTGGGAAGACATCCCCATGGTGGGCGCAGCCCTGCCCCTGCCCCTGCACTACATCGCCAAGGCGGAACTCTTCCGTTACCCCTTCATCCGGGAACTGCTGGGAGCCTGGGGCGGGGTTCCGGTGGACCGGGAACGGCCCCGGGCAACGCTGTCCTCTTTTAAACGGCTGCTGCCTTTGCTGCAGCAAGGGGCCTATATCGTCCTCTTCCCCGAGGGCACCTATGTCCGGGGCGGGGTGGGCCCCGGCAAACACCGCCTCATTCAGATGCTCCTCAAACTCCAGGGGCAAAACGGTCTGGGGCCACTGCCCTTCATCCCTGTGGGCCTGACTTATCGCGTCTGCGCCTGGGGGTATGCCGCGGAAGTCAAAATCGGCCCCCCCTTAAGCACCCCGGACCCCCAGCAAGCCCCGGTCCTCACCCAATCCCTCATGGAGCAAATCGCCCGCCTGTGCGGACAGTGAGCAGTAAAGATAGTTCAAGGTTCAAAGTTCACAGTTCAAAGTCAAAAACCTGGGGCATCAGCAACTTCTCCCATTGTGTGCTGCGAGTTGCCTCCATTGACCTTGAACTTTGAACCTTGAACTTTGAGCACAGCAAGATGCAGGACGTATACCGCGACCATGAGCGACTACCCACTACCCACTGCTCACTGCTTACTGCTCACTTACTCCACCGGCAGGCCCAGTTCTGTCTGGAATTGGGCCAGGCCCATTTCGTCGATGATCTTGCCCAGGCGTTTCTTTTGCCCGGTCTCTTTGAACCAGTCCAGGACTTTGTCGGCCAGGGCCAGGGCCTCGTCGTCGCTGAGGCCGGTGGCGATGACGTCAGCCAACCTGGGTTTGAGGCCGGACGCGAACCCTCCGGCCAGTATCCGCCAGCCTTTGGGCGCGCCCACCAATCCCAGATCCTTGATAGAGGACTCGGAGCAGTTATTGCCGCAGCCGGACACCCCGATCTTGAATTTATAGGGCAGGGGCAGGCCGTGATATTTCTCGTCCAGCTTCAGCCCCACCCCCACCGCGTCCTGCATCCCCAGGCGGCAGAAGGTGGTGCCCGGGCAAATCTTGATGGAGCGGACGCAGAGGCCGATGGCCGCGCCGGGCACCAGACCCAATTCCTGCCAGACCTGATCCAGGTCAGCGGCTTTCAGCCCCACCAGGGCAAAGCGTTCCGCAGAGGTGAGTTTGACGGCCTTGACGCCGTATTTCTCCGACACGTCCGCCAGTTTCCGCAACAGGTTGAAATCGGTGATGATGCCCCCGGGGATATGGGGGGCAATGGCATAGGTTTCCTTATCCCGTTGGATTATGGCCCCTTTTTCCAATAAGTCTTCGGCCACGGTTAATTTCCTTTCTTCTCCAGAAGTGATGGATTGATAAGAGGTAATTTTGGGTCAGTTTAAGTTAATGGCATGGGAGGGAGAAATCAAGGGAATGGCTGGAAAACAAATGTCCCGCCTTGGCAATAACCCATGACCGAGGCTGCAAAAACCTCCCGCCTCAACCGCGCCTTTACAGGGCCGCCTCCCCCGTCTCCCCGGTGCGGATGCGGAGCACCTCCGCCAGGGGGTAAATGAAGATCTTGCCGTCCCCCACCCGGCCGGTGCGGGCGTTCTGGATAATGGCCGCGGTAATGGCCTCCACCTTTTCATCTGCAGCCACTACTTCGATCTTCACCTTGGGAATCAGGTCCACCTTATATTCCAGGCCCCGGTAAACCTCCCGGATGCCCTTTTGCCGGCCGAAACCTTTGACTTCGGTGACGGTCATCCCCTGGATACTCAGGGCGTGCAGAGCCTCTTTAACCGGCTCCAGCTTATAGGACTGGATGATGGCCTCAATCTTCTTCATCTGCTCCTCCTGTGGATTTGAAATATACCAGAAGTTACCGGCAATCTCCCGGTAAAAACCGGAAACGTTAGGGGGGGAAACCAACCCCCTTTCCGGGGTCCGGCCTTTTTTCCCGGAGCCCCGGCAACTCCTATTTCGGTTGACAGGTTCCGGGGCTTACTTATATATTAAAGCGTTTAGTTAAAGATTGTTGCAAGGTTAGGATATGGGTCTGGAACCCAAAGATCAGGGCCCCGCGGCAGCCGGTCCCCCAGAAGCCCAGAAACCCAAGGGATTTTTGGGTCGCCTCTTCAGCCGCATTATCGGCTGGCTGGGCGGCCAGGATTTTCACTACGCCGGCTATCTGCCCCGGCGCCCCGGTTTTCTGCTGCGTTGGACCCTGGACCCCTTTTTCTCCCGGGTGACGGTGCGCCCCAGACACCGGGAACGCCTCCAGGAACTGGCCGGTCAGGGAGCCATTGTCTATGTCCTGAAATATCGGAGCCACCTGGATTTCCTCTTTTTCAACCGCCGTTATCAAGACCTGGGGATGGTGGCTCCGGAAGTAGCCTTCGATTTGAACCTGTGGATGTGGCAGCCCTTTTCCCACCTCCTGCAGATTATCTCCGCGGCCCTGGATTATTTCACCCGCCGCCGCTCCTGGCCCAATCCCTTCCAAGACGGCTATTTTCACAAAATGCTCCAGGAAAAGCGGGGATCTTTGATGTTCCTGGTGGACCAGGTGGGGTTCCGCCAGCGTTTTCTCAAACCCCGGGAAGACCCCATCCGCCATCTCCTGGAAATCCAGGCTGGTCTCGATTTCCCCATCTTCCTGGTGCCCCAGATGGTGATCTACGAAAAGGACCCGGGCCGGCAAGATAAAGGTCTCTTCCAACTCTTTTTCGGTGATAGCGAGAACCCCGGCAAACTCCGGAAATTGGGCCTCTGCTTCTTCAAAGCCAAGAGGGCGGTGGTGGAGGTGGCCGAACCCCTTAATCTTCAAGAGTTCCTGGCCACATCCCCCCAGGAGGGACCCCTCACCCCCCTGGCCCAGGAAATCCGGCAGGAATTGATCCGGCGCATCGATCTGCAGCGGCGGATCATCACCGGCCCGGTGATCAAGTCCCGGGAAGAATTCCTGGAACTGACCCTGACGGACCCCGGCCTCACCCGCTTCATGGAGCACCTGGCAGAGACGGAAAAAAAGAAGCTCTACAAGATCAAGAACACCGCCCAGGGTTATTTCTGGGAGATTTCCTCAGACTTTAATATCTTTTATCTGAACATTTTTGACCGGATACTGACCTGGCTGTGGCAGGGCCTTTTTGAAGAAATCGTCTGGGATGAGGAGGGATTTGAGAAGGTACGGGAAGCAGGACAGCGGGGCAACCTCATCTTCATCCCCTGTCATAAGAGCCACCTCGATTCCATGATCCTCACCCACCTCATCTTCCAGCACCACCTGCACCCCCCCCGCATCGCCGCGGGCAAGAACCTGTCCTTCTGGCCGTTGGGTCACTTTTCCCGGAAGTTGGGCGCCTTTTTTATCCGGCGCCGCTTCCTGGGAGGCAAACTCTACCTGGAAGTGCTCTACGCCTATATCAAAACCCTGATCAAGTCCGGGTACAGCCTGGAATTCTTCTTCGAAGGCACCCGGAGCCGCACCGGCAAGCTGATTCTGCCCAAGATGGGCCTCATTAATATGCTGATGAAGGTTTTTTATGACCAGGCCAGCCCCGACCTGATCTTCGTGCCCACCTTCATCGGTTATGACCAGGTACTGGAGGAAAAGGCCTACCTCAAGGAACTGGAGGGGAGCAAAAAAGAAGAGGAATCGGTGGGGCAACTGGTGAAGGCCAGAAAGATCTTGCGGAAACGCTACGGCCGGGCTTATATCCAGTTCAGCGAACCCATTTCCTTAAAAGAATATCTGGCCCAATTTCCCCCGGTCCCGGACCAGAACGCGGAAATCCGGGACCGCAGCCAAGACCTGGGCTACCGTATCATCCAGGAAATCAACCGCATCTCCGTGGTCACCACCTATTCCCTGGTCTGCGCCGCGCTCCTCACCTATCCCCGCAAAGGCGTCTATCGCCGGGAACTGCTGCAAATCATCCAGGTGCTCCACGATTATCTCCAGACCCAGAAGGTCTCCCAGGCCGACTCCCTGGACAACCTGCCCCAGGCCGTGGAAGACACCCTGAAGCTCTGCGAGACCCGGAAACTCATCACTCCCATCGAAAAAGAGGAGGGTTTGACTGACGAACTGGGGCTGGGCGGCTACAGCATCGACGAAACCAAGCGGCCTCTACTGGAATATTACAAGAACAACATCATCCACTTCTTTCTCCCCGCGTCCCTGGTTTCCATGGCCATCCTGGCGGGCCACGGCTTTGAGTTCGGGCGGGAAGAAATCTTGGCGGATTTCCATTTCCTCACCGACCTCTTCAAAAACGAGTTTATTTTCAGCAACCTCACCCCGGAAACCCAAGTGGAACAGACCCTGGACTTCTTCAGCACCCGGGGCGTAGTGGTCGGCCTGGACCGGGAAAAGGACCGCTACACCCTGTCCGCGTCCGGGCTCAAGGAATTGGCCTATTTCGCCAACCTCCTCTATAACTACCTGGAATCCTACTGGATCGTCTTCCGCAGTATCAAATACCTGCAGAAGAAACCCCGGAGCGAAAAGGAATTCCTGAAACGCATCCAGTCCATCGGCCAGAAACTCCACAAGCTGGGAGAAGTGGAGCGGGCCGAGGCCCTGTCGGAAGCCACTTTCCAAAACGCCCTGAAACTCTTCGGAGAAAAGGGCATCGTCCTCAAAAAGGCCCCGGAAGGCAAAGGGGCCACCACCTTCAGCCGCCCCACCGACGAAGACGCCAAAGAATACTACGGCCGCCAACTGGCCCGGTTCCTAAGGAGGTAGGTGGAACTGTTACAAAAAGTTCAAGGTTTAAAGTTCAAAGTTAATACTGCAAAAAACTAAGGTATTACGATCTCTTATCGTTTTATATAGTTTTTTCTTTTTCGATTATTGCCTTAGCTCCAATTCCAAGCACACCCAGGTGGACTGGCACATCCAAGAAACTCTGGATACTTGAGATAGGCACCGTCAAAGTTCCCCCTCCCTTGATGGGAGGGGGTTAGGGGGAGGGTGGCGACTCTGGGTAACCAGGGTTCGAAGACGCCACCCCCTCCCTACCCTCCCTGTATAGACCGGGGACATAGGTAACAGTTGTTCGGAGACATGGGTAACAGTTTAAGATGGCAGATCGTTTACCAGGAGAACGATCATGCCGTGGCA
>JAGVAH010000078.1 GCA_020060385.1 Syntrophobacterales bacterium
AATCGTCCCGGCGATAATCAAAGAACCTGCTCCCTGGAACGATTTACGTGACACCCACTCAACCTCGTTGAGGAAAGAATTTTCGGCAAACGCTATAAAAACAGAAAGCCGGGAAAAGATTGCCGGGCGCATCAAGCTACTTCATGAAGCAGTATCAAGAGGAATCAAAGCTCTAACTGATGAAGAGAAAGAATGATAGATGTTTGGGCATCACCTTGTCGTTCTCTTTGGTTCAGGTGCCATCATATTTCATCCAGGAGACGATGATATTCATCCGTGTGTAAGCCCATGTCCCTTAGAATTTTGCGGAGAAGCGAGCGGACAATGACTTGTGAGCCATGGTCAGGAATTACTATGATTTGTCCGCTTATGTTTCGGAAGATATTGTGACTTCCCTCACGTCGTACCCATTGGAAGCCCACTTTCTCAACTAATTTGCGCAAGTCTCGGTAAGGAACCAAGCGTAGTTTCGTCAAATAGCCACCTCAACCTGCCAGGTGCCCACAAAGGCAGCCGTTGGCTCCTTCAATTCGATCGTCTGCAGATAGCCGCGGATTGCTTCTTGCATATTGGCAACCAGCGTGGGCAAATCCGGTGCTTGGGTATAGCAGCCGGGGAGTTCCACTACTTCTCCTACCAGCCAATTACTTTCGGGATCACGTTCTACGACCATAGTAAATGACTTTTTCATTTTTTTCACACCTGCTTAGTTAAATCTTTAAGGGCCTGTTATTGATAATTTGAATTATTCTCATAAAAATCGCAATGGAAATGACAATACTTCTAAAAAATGGTTTCATCCGGGGCTAACGGTTTATGGCCCTTAGCCTCTCCTCCTCAGGAGTTTCTTTCTACACCGAGCACTGCCGGCATTCTTCCGCGAACTCGTGGGCCAGGGTCAGGGCCTCCGCCTGGGGCGGCAGGCTCAGCACCTGGCCGGGCTTGGAGCCGTAGCGGTAGACGGTGATACCTTTCAGACCCATTTGGTGAGCCAGCTTGAAGGCCCGGGCCACCTCCTGGACGGTGGCCTCCGGGGCCAGATTGATGGTCTTGGACACCGCGTTTTCCACGTGCCGTTGAAACCCGGCCTGCATCTTCACCTGGTAGTCCACACTCACCTCAAAGGCGGTGGGAAAGAGGCGGCGCATTTCCTCCGGCAAGTCCGTCAGGGGCCGCACCCGTCCGCTTCCCAGGACCTGGGGGAGCCATTCTTCTTCCTTGAGACCCAGGGCCCGCAATTTTTCCAGAAATAATGGCTGCACCTCGTCAAATTCCTCCCCCTCCAGGGCCCGGCGGCGGTAAGCCACCGCGAAGAGGGGCTCGATGCCGCTGCTGGTGCCGGCAATGATGCTGATGGTGCCGGTGGGGGCCACGGTGGTGACCGTGGCGTTGCGCCGGGGGGGGCGGCCTTCCTGCTGCCAGCGGCTGCCCTGGAAGTTGGGGAAGGGTCCCCGTTCCCGGGCCAGGGCCTCGGTCTGGGACACGGCCGCGGCCTGGATGCGGGCCATCACCTTTTCTCCCAGCTCCAGGGCCTCCGGGGAGTCGTAGGCCAGCCCCAACTGGATGAACAGGTCCGCCAGGCCCATGACCCCCAGGCCGATCTTGCGGTTGCCCCGGGTGATCCCGGTAATCTGGGGCAGGGGATAATGGCTCTGGTCGATGACGTCATCCAGGAAGATGACCCCCAGGCGGGTCAAATGGTCCAACTCCTCCCAATCCAGGTCCCCATCTTTCACCAGCCGGGCCAGGTTGATGGACCCCAGGTTGCAGGATTCATAGGGAAGCAGGGGCTGTTCGCCGCAGGGATTGGTGGCCTCCATGGGCCCCAAATCCGGGGTGGGGTTGGCCCGGTTGATGGCGTCCAGAAAAACCAGGCCCGGGTCGCCGGTCTGGAGGGCATAGCGGCAGAGGAGATCGAAGACCTCCCGGGCCGGCAGCCGCTTCACCTCTTTGCCCGTGCGGGGGTTGATGAGGGGATAGGTGCCATCCTTCTCCACCTCCTCCATAAAGGCGTCGGTGACCGCCACCGACAGGTTGAAATTGGTGAGCATGCCCAGGTCGGCCTTGACCCTGATGAACTCCAGGATATCCGGGTGGTCCACATTGAGGATGCCCATATTGGCGCCCCGGCGGCGCCCCCCTTGCTTAACCACCTCCGTGGTCACGTCGTAGATGCGCATAAACCCCAGGGGGCCGGAGGCCACCTGGCCGGTGGTGCGCACCTGGTCTCCCCGGGGCCGCAGGTGAGTGAAGCTGAAGCCGGTGCCGCCGCCCGTCTGGTGGATGAGGGCCATGTCCCGCACTCCCTCCAGGATGCTGCGCATATCGTCCTGCACCGGGATGACGAAGCAGGCGGCCAGTTGCCCACCGGGGATGTCCGCGTTCATCAGGGTGGGAGTATTGGGGAGGAATTTCAGGGAGGTCAGGGCCTCATGGAAGGCTTCGGTCTGCCGGGCCACCGCCTTGGCGCCGCCATAGGGGGCCTCGGCCGCGGCCACCCCCCGGGCCACGCGGCGGAACAGCTCCTCCGGATTTTCCACCACCCGCCCCCGGGGGTCCCGCCGCAGGTAACGCTCTTCCAGGACTCTCAGGGCAATGGGGCGAAAGGAGAGGGGGGCCTGCAGGGACATGGCAAGATTCCTTTGGTGGGAGCAAGTATCAAGAATTACAAATTATTTGATAATTTATCGCCCTTATATAATCCCCCACTTTTTGGCCCGCTCCTCATAGGGGGGAGGGAAGGCCGGGGTAAAATTCTGGTACACGGTGATGGGATAGCGGGCGCCGATCTTGCGGCCGGCTTCCTGGAGGCCCTCAAGGATGGGCTCCAGATGGGCTGCCGGGAAGCTGGTCACCATTTCATCATCCTGGGTCATGGAAAAGATGCGGTCCCCCATGCCGGGAATGGACACGGTGACTTTGCCCGTCCGAAAAGGGGCCAGAAGATAAGAGGCGCATTCCACCTTGCCGCTGAAATCGCCTGTGGCTTGCTCTCCCAGGCCGAAGTTGGCCGCCTGGATCAGGCGCATCATCTGGGCCGGATTGCCCCAGACGGCTATGACCTCCGGGTCCAGGGCCAGGCGCTCCAGGGGTGAGAGATAAATGGCGGCGATCTCTTCCGGCGCAAAGCGGGGCAGGGACTCCACCTCTTTCAGGGCCGGCCCCATCTCCCGGTTGAAACCCACCTCGCAGAAGAGTTGGGCCAATTCCAGAATGGGGTCCGCAGCCGGGGTAAACCCGAAGGCCAGCATGCCGGGGATGCAGATCAGATCCTCCCGGGTCAGGCCCACGGACCAGCCGTAAATCCGGGCCATGGTGACTCCCTGGCAGATGGTCACCTTTTTCCCGAAGACCTGGGAGGGCCGACGGCTTTTGGGCAACGCCGCCAGGTCCGTCAGATAAGCGATCCCCAGGGGTTCAGTGCGCAGGCGCAAGGCCTCCTTCAATTGGGCCGCGGCGGATTTATAGGGCATTTCTTCTCCTCCCTGACCAATGGGGTACTCAGGTCCCGGAATTAATCCGGCGATTGACAAGATATTAAGAACTGATCTCCGGAGATGCAAGTTCGGACCCTGGTTTTCCCTTGGCCGTACCGGCCGCACCAAGTAAAATAACTGCATCTCCCAGGGTGGTTAGGGGGGCCGATGGGCCAATTGGGGGGGGCGCTGGCACTGCCCCCAGGCAAAATCCTCCGGCCTTGGTGACGCTGACTGACCAAACGCGACAGCTTACCCTGCCCCGGGGAGGCCTCATTTTAAGGATGGACCGGCATGCCCAAATTAGTTAAAGGCATTCTCATCAACCTGGTCATAATTATTCTTTTGTTAGGGCTATTGGAACTGTTTTTCTTTATCACCGTCAAATATCCGGGGGTGCATCAGATATTGCCGGGGATCATCACCAAGATATCCCGGAGAATATATTTCAATTTTGATATGAACAGCATTCAATACTTGCCTGCCTGCGCCAGATTTGACCCCCATCTGGGATATACCCTAAGGCCTGGCACCTGCCTTTTCTCCGACTACGAATTTTCCACCAGATACACCATCAATAGCCTGGGAGTGAGGGATACGGAAGAGGCCCTGAATTCCCCCCAGGTCGTGGTGGTGGGGGATTCCTATGCCATGGGCTGGGGCGTGCAGCAGAACGAAACTTTTGCCAAGATCGTCGAGGCCAGGACGGGTCTGACCGTTCTTAATTGCTCCTGCTCTTCCTATGGTACGGCCCGGGAAATGATGCTGCTTAAGAATGTCAACCGGAAGCGGCTAAAATATCTGGTAATTCAGTACTGCAACAATGATTATGAGGAAAATCTGAGCTTCTTAAATAACGGCAATAAACTGGTGACTATGAGCCGGGAGAAGTATGCGGAGCTGGTTAAACAGAATCGGGAGATCAGACAATACTATCCCGGAAAATATCTCTGGAGCGCGGCCAATGTAATCAGTAGTAATTTTAATTATCTTTTTAAGATAAGGGATTATAAGCAGGTCGAAGAAGGCCGCTATAAGCTGGAAAAGGGGGAAGTCGAGGCCTTTTTAGACGTGCTGCTCCATTGCGGCCTTGATTTTTCCGGGGTGCAACTTATGGTCTTCAAGGCCAACTCCTATGATCCCCGGGACAGCAGGTTTGTCAACTCCCTGCGGGAGAAGATCTCCCGCGGCCCCTATCCCCCCTTCATCAAGAAGATGATCATCATGGATGCCGGAAAGTATCTCAATGAAAAGACCGACATCTTCCTCCTGAACGGCCACTATAATCTACGGGGCAACCGGGTCATCGCCGGGATGATCATCAAGCACCTGGGACTGCCAGGAGGTGCCAGGAGAAGCAATCAATCCCCGGGTTCGGCCTCGAGCTCGGGTGCAGCGTCAGGATCGGGTTCAGGTTCATAGGCGGCTGCGCCTACAGATTCCGGTTCTATACTCTCCTTTCCTGCTTCATAGTCGATTCCCTCTTCCCTCTTGATGCCTGCCTCACTCTCGCGCCCTGCATTTTTCTTCTCCTCCCAGACTCGCCGCCCCTTAATGACCACCACGGTCTGGCCTTGCTCCGCCCAATTATACAGCCATTTCATATAAGGCTCTTCCACGTGGATGCAGCCGTGGGTGGCCCAATCTCCCTTTTCCTCAGGAGGGGGCACGTCCCCTTCGTGAATGGCCCGCATTCCCTTTAAATCGAAGAAGAGGGAGTAGGGCATGGGCACCTTGTATTTACGGGAATAATAATTCGCAACCTTCCTTTTTATGGGGTAAATTCCCGGAGGCGTTGGGGTTTCATCATCGCCGCTGATGATGGAAAATTCCAGGAGCTTTCTCCCGTGGCCATAAGCTCCCCCCACCTGCTGTTCCTGATCGATCCAGATTACTTTGGCATATTTCTGGAAAGGGTTTGCCCAAGAAGGCCCAGGAAAGAGTTGGACAAACAGGAGGACAGTCAGGAAATAAATCAATCTAATCAATGAGATTCCGCTTTTTTGTAGCTGAAGATAAGATTAAGAGCGGGTCAATCAGCATTATTTCTGGATTACTGGTTAGAGTCTGCCAGTTAAGATGATCGACATTGATAGAAGCAGGAACCCATGCGAAAGTGATATGTAAATGCGGATGGATATCAATTCCCTCCCGATGGCATGCCGCTATCGTGGCAATTATTTCCCCGGCTTCAATTTCTTTCATTGCTTTGATTGAATCAAGCGGTTCAGTGTGACCATAAACAGTATATAGCTGCCTTTGGTACTTTGAAAATACATTATGACCAAGAAATATTGATTTTCCTAAAAAATCGTCATCAATCTTGACAATGCTGCCAGAAAAAGTGCCAGGTATTTTTATATCTTTATGTAGTCTACTAATTTTACCATTTTTTTCTTTGAAGTAACAAAGGTCTATACCTTCATGGGGCGTCTTTCTTTCTTTTTTATCTCCCCACCACTTATCGAGAGAATTAAAAAGCATTCCCGG
Organism: Syntrophobacterales bacterium; assembly: GCA_020060385.1. GTDB lineage: Bacteria > Desulfobacterota > Desulfobaccia > Desulfobaccales > 0-14-0-80-60-11 > SURF-52. The sequence continues at coordinate 5,967 of JAGVAH010000078.1, forward strand.
ATAGAAAACCCATCTTTCAAAATTGATCATATAGGGCTGATTTATTTTGAGTAAAAAGTCGAAGAATCTGCTGTCAGGATTGTTTAGTTCCATGATTTTCTGGGAACTTCAACTTATAGCATTTGCCAAAAGTTCTTTCCACTTATCCCTTCTCCCCCCGCTGGGGGGAGAGGGTTAGGGTGAGGGGGGCGGAAAAAACTTTTGGCAACCAGTATATTTTTTGCGAACCTGCGAAGAACCGCTGATCAACTCCGGTAACTGGCGTTGATGTAAATATAATCCTCGGTATAGTCGCAGGTGTCGTAGTAGTCGGTGAAGGCCCCGGCCTGAAGATCGATCATCAGGGTAAAGTCGCCGGACTGGATGACTTTCTGGGCCTTGGCTTCCGCGTCCAGACCCAAGCCTTGGCCATTCTTCACCACCACCTCTGCCCCGAAGGCAATCTCCACCATCTCCGGGTGGAAGCGAGCCCCGGAGCGCCCCAGCGCGGCCATGATGCGGCCCCAATTGACGTCTTCCCCGGCCATGGCCGTCTTCACCAGGGGGGAGAGGGCCACGGTGACCGCGGCCTTTTTGGCGTCCCTGGGGGTGGCCGCGCCCCGGACCTCCACCTTAAAGACATGCCGGGCCCCTTCGCCGTCGGCCACCACCTGCCGGGCCAGGTCGCCCATCACCTGGTGCAGCCCGGCGCCCAGGGCCGCCATCTCCGGACCGGCCCCGGCGATCAGGGGATTACCTGCCTTCCCGCTGGCCAGAAGCAGAACGGTGTCGTTGGTGGAGGTGTCCCCATCCACGGTGATGCGGTTGAAGCTTTGGGCATTGGCCTGGCGCAGCAGGCTTTTCAGGACCGCTGAAGTGGCGGCCGCGTCGGTGAAGATGAAGACCAGCAGGGTGGCCATATCCGGGTGGATCATGCCCGCGCCCTTGGCGATCCCCGCCAGGGTGAATGCCCGGCCGCCTAATTTTCCTTGAAAGAAAGCGGTCTTGGGCCGGGTGTCGGTGGTCATGATGGCCCGGGCCGCGTCCGGCAAACCCTCCGCCTTCAGATTGGCCACCAAATCCGGGAGCGCGGCCTTGATCTTCGCCAGCGGCAGACTTTGGCCGATGACTCCGGTGGAGGCCGGCAGGACCAGGCCTGGGGGGATGCCCAGCAATTCCCCGGCCAGACCGGTGGTCTCCCGGGCCGCGGCCAGTCCCTGGTCCCCGGTGCAGGCGTTGGCGTTGCCCGCGTTCACCAAAATGGCCTGGGCCCGGCCGGACCGCAGGCGCTGCCGGGTCAGGAGCACCGGCGCGGCCTTCACCCGGTTCCGGGTATAGACCGCGGCCGCGGCCACCGGTTCTTCCGCGGCCATTAAGGACAGATCCCAAACTCCGGCCTTCTTGATGCCGGCCATGGCCGCGGCAAAGCGAAATCCAGGAATGATCATGTCAGCCTCTTAAAAATAAAAATTTACCACAGAGACACGGAGGACACAGAGGGACACAGAGAAAATCTTTTACCTTGGCGGCTCTGCCGCCAAGGTAAACATATATCTCTGTGCCTCTGTGGTGAATCTTTTTTCTTGCCGCAACTGCGGCGCTTAATCCCCGTCCTATCACTTCATGGTCTCCAGGGTGACCCCCTGGCGCAGGATGGTCTTCAATTTCTCCGGGGGGGTGCGCCGGGGGTCGCTCAGATAGATTTCATGGTGCTTGCCGCAAAAATGATAGCCCTTTTGTCTGATAAAGGAGTGCAGGCGCTCCATGCTGGCCGCCACCTCGTTATAAGGGCCCACGTGGAGGATCTGCGCGGCCTGCCCTGCATCATAAATCTCCAGGCGTATTCTTTCCAGGGCAGGCAGGGCCTTCTTCTTTTGGGCCGCGGCCACCGCCCGGGCCAGGAGATCCTTGGTGACCTGTTCCGGCTGGGGGATCATCAGGGTCCAGCGCCACTCGTCCCGGCGGTCCGGGTCGAAGTCCGCCATCAGCATCCACCAGAGGCTCTCCAGGGGCGGCACCACGTAATCCAGACCCTGACCCTTTAACATGAATTTAAGGGTGTAGGAGAGGGTATAGAGGGCCTCCAGGCCGGCCTGGAATTCCGGGTTGGTGTCCGGGTCCCCGAAGCCGTTGAACATCAGGTATCTCAGGGGCGGGGCCGTCACCAGGACAGCCTCTTTAACCGAGGCGGTGTAGAGGGGCTTGAGGTCCTTTTTGAGATCGGTTTTCATGATGATGGCCTCAAAATAAAATCTACCATAGAGTCATGAAGGACACAAAGGAGCACCAAGAAAAAAGTAGCCTTGGGGGCCAAGCCGCCAAGGCAATTAAGATATCGATTTCCAAGCCACCCAGAAAGGAATTATTTTAATTTCGCCAAATAAATTAGCTCTTGGCAAACATTGCGGAAATCTGGATTTAATTTGTCAATATCCTCTCTATGTGCATTATATCTTCGACTATGAGCAGATTGATCTCCAATGGTTTTGAATGAATGTAATGCCCTCTTTGTATTTCGTCCAAGATTCCAGGAAGGTTCTTGTAACATCTTAGAAATTAACTCAGAAAGGCGGTAAAAGTCACCAGTTCGTAAATCAATTATTTTTTCAGAGATGTTATGGCCCTCAAAACATTCAATTATTAATGTTTCTATTAGTCGTCGCATCATAACAGCACATGCATCAAACCACCCTTGTTCGTAAGTTCCATTTATTTGGAAAACTACTCGTTCGATATAACCTCTGGTGCCAATAATAATATTATGAGGTATTATATTTTGACTAAGTGGTTTTTTCCCTTGAGATGGAGGCACATAATGTATAGGAGCTTCAGCTTCTATTCCCTTTATAATTTCTAAAGCTTTGAGCGCAATAGATTTCATTTATTATTATTTCTTATATATATGCTTAGCCATACTTTCAAATATCTTATCTATCTGATCTGGGCTAGCATCAGAAGATATATGAATTTGTAAGTTTATATTAAGATTAGGAAAATCAGGGCTTATTCTTTGCGTAGAAGGTTCATGCGCCTGTTCGACATGTTGTCTTGGTTGGTCAGGTTTTGGTTGAGCAATTTTAATTTTTTTAGCAGGCTGCTCTTTCGGTTTTCTTTCTGGTCTTTTCGAAACATCCGCTTCTGATAAGGCAATGTAAAAAGAAGACATTTTTTTGACGGCACTTTGGCCAAGTCCAGTATGGATACTAAACCATCGCTCGACAGCCCCTCTATCTTCAGAAGGGGAATGAACCGCTTCAACTAATTCACTCGGATAAATCTGCTCTACTATTTTTTTACATACATCTGTATAATGCCCATCATCTCTCCATGATTTCGCCAATTCCTGGTTTGTCTTCCCTTCTTCGTCAATTAGGCCGATTAATTTCAGATTGGGAATTATATTATTTTTAGCTGAGGATGGATCAATTGTTAAGGTAGTAGCTAAATAACTATCAGTCACAATACCTGGAATGCTCTGTTTAAATTTCTCTCTCAATTTCCACCAGGTTGATACAGCGAGCAATGGATATTGCCTCTTTTCGTCTACCATAATCTGCACCCTTTTATATTTTTAAAAATCAATCTAAAAGAAATTTTAAAAAATTTCCAATAAATATTTTTAGGTTAAAAGTTAATCTTTATCGGGCAAGTCTTCAGGGAGATTTATTAAGCAAATAGGTCCTCGTGCAGACTATGGAAAAAAACCTTATATGGGGGTTGGGAGGGGAGTTTGAGGGGAGGGCGGGGGAGCCACTGCTCCCCCGGCCCTCCCCTCAAAAATCACTTCCCACAGCACTTCTTGTATTTCTTGCCGCTGCCGCAGGGGCAGGGGTCGTTGCGGCCCACCTTCTTTTGCTGGCGCTGCTGGGGTTCAGGGGCGGCGCTGCCGTCCCCGTGGCTGAAGGAGAGGCGTTGGGCCTTGCGTCTCTCCTCTTCCACCGGCGGTTCCTGGTGGGGCCGCACCTGCAAGTGGAAAATGGTGCCCACGCTGTCCGCCTTGATGCGCTGTATCAGGTCCATGAACGCGTCGTAGCCTTCCCGCTGGTACTCCCGCAAAGGGTCTTGCTGGGCGTAGCCCCGGAGGTTGATGCCGTCCCGGAGGTGGTCCATGCTCAGAAGATGGTCTTTCCAGTGGTTATCAACCACCTGGAGCATCACCATCTGCTGGAGGTGGGCAAAGAGTTCCGGGCCGATCTCCTCTTCCCGGGCCGCGAAGCGCTGTTCCACCAGCTCCACCAGGACATCCTGCAGGTCCCCATTCATCTCCTCCTTGAAGGGGACCCGGAAGCCGAACTGGCGCTGGAACGCGTCTTCCAGGCCCTTCAGGTCCCATTCCTCCTCAACCCGTTGGCCGGTGTATTCCTCCACCAGGTCTTCCACCAGTTCCTGGGCCATCTCCAGGATGTCCTCTTTGAGGCCCTCTCCGGAGAGGATCTGGCGGCGCTGGGCGTAGATCACCTCCCGCTGCTTGTTCATAACGTTGTCATATTCCAGGAGGTGTTTGCGGATATCGAAGTTATGGCCTTCCACCCGCTTTTGGGCCCTTTCGATGGCACTGGAAACCATGCTGTGTTCAATGGGTTCCCCGTCGCCCATGCCTAAGCGGCCCATGAGGCCCTTGATGCGGTCGGAGCCGAAGATGCGCAGGAGATCGTCTTCCAGGGAGAGGTAGAAACGGGAAGTGCCGGGATCGCCCTGGCGCCCGGAACGGCCCCGGAGCTGGTTGTCGATGCGGCGGGACTCATGGCGCTCCGTGCCCAGGATATGGAGGCCGCCCTGGGCCACCACGCCTTCCCCCAGGACGATGTCCGTGCCCCGGCCCGCCATGTTGGTGGCAATGGTCAGCATCCCCAGCTGTCCGGCCTTGGCCACGATTTCCGCCTCTTTCTCATGGTGTTTGGCATTCAGCACTTCGTGCTTGATGCCTTCCCGCTTCAGGAGGCGGCTTAGGTGCTCGGAATTCTCAATGGAGGTGGTGCCCACCAGCACCGGTTGCCCCCGCTGGTGGCAGTCCCTGATCTCTTCCACCACCGCGTGGAACTTTTCATCCTTGGTCTGATATATGACGTCCGGATGATCGGTGCGGATCATCTTCTTGTGGGTGGGAATGATCATCACTTCCAGGTTGTAGATCTTTTTGAATTCCTCGGCTTCCGTGTCCGCGGTGCCGGTCATGCCCGCCAGCTTGTTATACATGCGGAAGTAGTTCTGGAAGGTGATGGTGGCCAGGGTCTGGTTCTCGTTTTCGATCTTCACCTTTTCCTTGGCCTCCAGGGCCTGGTGGAGGCCGTCGGAGTAACGCCGCCCGGGCATGAGGCGGCCGGTGAATTCATCGACAATGATCACCTGGCCTTCTTTGACGATATAGTCCACGTCCCGCTTGAACAGGTTCTGGGCCTTCAGGGCCGCATTCAGGTGGTGCAGGACCTCAATGTTCCGGGGATCATAGAGGTTGTCCAGGTTCAGCAGTTTCTCGGCGTGGGCCACGCCGTCCTCGGTTATGAGGCAGGAGCGGGCCTTCTCATCTATGGTGTAATCCTGCTCAGTTTTCAGCTGGTGGGCCACCCGGTTGAGAATATAGTAAAGCTGGGTGGATTCCTCCGCGGGCCCGGAGATGATCAGGGGGGTGCGGGCCTCGTCGATGAGGATGGAGTCCACTTCGTCGACGATGGCGTAGTTGAAGCCCCGCTGCACGTAATCTTCCAGGGAGAACTTCATGTTGTCCCGGAGGTAGTCGAAGCCGAACTCGTTGTTGGTGCCGTAGGTGATGTCCGCGGCGTAGGCCTGGCGGCGCTGGTCGTCATCCAGGCCGTGGACGATGGTGCCCACGGTGAGGCCCAGGAACTGGTAAACGGCCCCCATCCAGCGGGCGTCCCGGCGGGCCAGGTAGTCATTGACGGTGACGATGTGCACCCCGTCGCCGCTCAGGGCGTTGAGGTAGGCGGGCATGACCGCCACCAGGGTTTTCCCTTCACCGGTCTTCATTTCCGCGATCTTGCCCTGATGCAGCACCATGCCGCCGATCATCTGCACGTCAAAGGGGCGCATGCCCAGGACCCGCAGGGAGGCCTCCCGGGCCACCGCAAAGGCCTCCGGGAGCAGCTCGTCCAACTCTTCTCCCTGGGCGAGGCGCTCTTTAAACCTGGGGGTGTAGCCCTGCAAGTCGGCGTCGGAAAGCCGGCGCAGTTCCGGCTCCAGCGCGGTGATGCGGTCCACCATGGGGGCCAGGCGCTTCAACTCCCGGTCGTTTTTGCTGCCGAAGATCTTTTTCAGAATCAATTCGATCATAGTTTAACCAGTTAAAAACCCGATAAAGCGGAGCTTCACCGGGGAAATCTATTTCCTTTATATTTAGATAATTATAACATATTACCTGTTAAAGTCGAATTCCCGCAATCGTCGATAGCGTCCTAATTTGCTCTGTGGAGAATTTGCAAGCGATTGCACAAAAGTGGGAAAGTCATCTTATGAGTTCCTCAAACTGGTTATATTTACAACAGATTTAGAGTGATTCCGCATCAGCTAGTATATCAAAGTTCACAAGAGTTCTTTTTGTGTAAAGGGGATTTAATACAAACTAGTTTGTGTAAAGCACAAAGCTAATTGCTTTACACAAGCTAGTTTGTCTAGTTTTCACCTTACACAATTGATTTTCCTTCCACTAGATTGATTAGTTCTGGAAACACTAATAGAGCAGACCGGCGGCCACTGGCTGGGCGCAAGACCTTGAGAATTCCAACATTTTTGAGTTGGCGAATTAGCACGGAGGCTGTCATCTTGGTTGGGATACGAGAAATAGCCGCGAAGTCTGATCCCTCAAAAATTGGCCTTGAGAAAATTGCATCCAACGCCTGAATAGCAAATTGAGAATGGGTGGTTTCCACAACCTTAGCTTTCATTTCTTCATATAAGTGCAGAATCCCTCGAACCTTATCGATATTGATTGCCGCTTGCTCAACTACTGCAGTTAGGAAAAATTGAATCCATCCATTCCAATCCTGCAATTGGGATATGGCTTGCAACCGCGTATAATAGGCCTCTCGATTGGCCTCTAAATATGCGCTAAGGTAAAACATCGGGCTTGACAGCAATTTCTTTGCGAACAAGAAAAGAGGCACAAGCATACGCCCCATTCTTCCATTACCATCCAAAAATGGATGAATAATCTCAAATTGAGCCTTGACGATTGCTAAATGCACTAGGACATCTTTCTCGTCGAAATGCATATACTTTTCCCAGTTATCCAACATATCATCAAGCCGATCTGGTGATGGAGGCACAAAAGTGGCCTTTTCGATAGGATATCCCGGAGGGGCAATATAGTTTTGGGTCCTGCGAAACTGTCCCGGTGTTTTATCTCGTCCACGCACACTATCTAAAAGGATGCCATGAAGATCTTTAACTAGATTCAGGCAAAGAGGGCGTTCTCGTAAGTATTCTATTGCCTTCCACATGGCTGCACGGTAGTTGATGATCTCCTGAATATCCTCATGTTTGGATGGCTCTGCATGTTCCCGCGGACTGGCTTCGAATTCCAGAACTTCTTCCATGCTGGCAAGAGTTCCTTCGATCCTTGACGACAATACTGCTTCCTGAGTGGTAAGTGGCGAAAGAAAAACCCTAGGATTCGGGATACCCTGTAACATACCATCGTATCTAGCTAATGCAGCGTTAGCTTGACCGATCAAGGAAACATGAGCTGCCCATTCAATCAAGTTAAGAGGAAGGGTGTCTGGTACAAATGGTTCCATTAAGTAGCTTCCTTCTTATTTCTGGTTTTTTGAAGGAATTACAACAGGACACTACCCATCCCCGCGTTGTTCCAAATTAAGAATCATGGGGATTTCGTTGCATTTATCCGGGAACTTGAGGCAGTCCTTGCACTCGCTCCAGATGATTTTGGGCAGGTCATCATTGGGAACCTGGCGAAAGCCCAGGCGCTCAAAAAAATGGGGCCGGGTGGTGAGGGCAAAGACCTTTTTCAACCCCAGGAAGTCTGCTTCCTTAATACACTTTTGCACCAGGCGGGAGCCGATGCCTTTTTGCTGGAAATCCGGCAACACCGCCACGGAGCGGATTTCCCCCAGATCCTCCCAAAAGACATGGAGCGCGGCCACGCCAATGATGGGGCCCTGGTCTTCCCGGAACACGAAATATTCCCGCACCTGGCTGTATAGGTCCGCCATGGTGCGCGGCAAGACGTCGGCATCCGCGAAATCATGGAGCATCCGCCAGATTTCCGGAACTTCCTTAATTAGGGCCTTGCGAATCATATCCGTGGGTAAGGGTCCCTTGACAGAATGACCCCCTTTAGTGACAATTATAACACACTCTTCAAGGAGATACAGATGGCAATCATTGCCCAGGATCAATATGTGGAATTGGAGTATCGGCTGCGCCTGGAGGACGGCGAATGGATCCGGGGTACGGCCCAGGCCCCGGAACTACTCACTTTCGTGGCCGGCTGCGGGGAGCTGCTACCGGCCCTGGAGCGGCGTCTCTGGGGCTTGCAAGAGAACGACTCCCTGGAGTTTATCATTCCCGCGGCCGAGGCCTTTGGCGCCTATGACCCCGAAAACGTCCAGGTTTGGAGCCGCAAATCCTTTCCTCCGGAGATGGACCTCAGTCCCGGCCAGAAAGTGGTGCCCGCCAATCTGCCCTTCCCGCCGGAGTTTCCCCTGACCGTCAAGGAGGTGAATGGCGACCGGATCATCTTGGATATGAACCATCCCCTGGCCGGACATGACCTCCACTACGAAGTGAGGACCATTTTAGTGCGGCCGGCCACTCCCGCAGAGCTGGAACCCCTGAAGCAATGCAAATCCTGCCGGGAGGAAATAGAGGGAAGGGCTTAACCAGGCAGCTAAATTTGGGTTGAAAAAAGAAGGGGGCAGGGACCGGAGGTTCCTGCCCTCGTCGACTCCAAAAGCCTTTTAAGTTTCGGTCACGGTAAGTGCAGCGGAGGGGCACACCTCTATGCAGCTTTCGCAGCCCAGGCACTCTTCTTCGTTGACCACCTCAGCTTTATCATCCTTCATCTCGAAAACACCCACGGGGCAGACATTAACACATTCTTCGTCACCGGTGCATTTATCCGTGTCCACTTCCACACGCCAAGCCATTAACCCTTTCCTCCTTTAAGAAATTCATCCAGCCGGAGTTGGTGAAATTCAGGCCGGCTAGAAAAATCCGGCGGTTGCGCCCCGGGTCCATAGCTGGGGACCTTCCACCGGTTTGATCTCCATGCGGTTTATTTCCAGGCCGCATATCTAATTATTTTATTCTGCCAGACTATTTCGGTCAAGTGCCCTTTTAGTTCAAAGGGGCAGGAAAACTATAACCCTGCTGCTGGATCAATTTGGGGGCCGGAAACCTGGCTGGATGGTTAAGAAAAAACCGTCACCAGGTTGGGGTCATGGGCCTCATGCGCGCCTTCCTGGTGATTATCCTCCGGGAGATGCGTGGTCTGGCGGTATTCCCGGGCCCGGCGCACCAGGGCAGGGGCCCAGCGGGGTGAACCCAGGGCATGGAGATGGGTGTAAGTGGCCAGCACGTTTTGATAAACCAAACCTTCCCGCTGGCTCCCCAGGCCCGAGCCCCGATTGACCGTAAAAACCAGGTTCTCCTGGAGCCCCGGTTCCGGTTGGATCCGGGAATAATGGAATTCATGGCCTTTGAGGACGGTGCCCGGAGGAAAGAAAGGATTGTCCCGGTCCACCTCCAGGATGGTGTAACCGTGCCCCTGGGGCCTTTTGTCCATAATGAATTCATAGGGAAAGAGCCCCACCATGGGAAATTTCCCCTCCTGGGTGACGATGGCCTCCCCCAGGTACATGAGGCCGCCGCATTCCGCGTAAATGGGGAGGCCGGCCCGGGCCGCGGCTTTAATGCCGTTCCGGAAACTCAGGTTTTCGGAAAGCTGCCGGGCATGGGTCTCCGGAAAGCCCCCGCCGATATAGAGAGCGTCCAATTGGCGAGGGAGGAGAGGGTCCTCCAGGGCATTGATCTCCACCAACCTGGCCCCCTCCTGCTCCAGGGCCTCCAGGTTCTCCGGATAATAGAACTGGAAGGCGGAATCCCGGATGATGCCGATGGTCACTGGTTCTCCGGCCACCGCGGCAGGTTCGGAGACCTTGGCCTCGGGCAGGGGCGGGGCCTGGCAGGCCACCTGCCAGAGGCCATCCAGGTCCAGATAGCGCTGAGCCAGGTCCCGGGCGGTGTCCACCGCCTTGCGGGCCTTGGCGTGCTCCTGGGGCGGCACCAGACCCATGTGCCGCTCCGGGAAGACCGCGCACTTCAGCCGGGGCAAGGCCCCCAGCACCGGCAGGCCGCAATAATGTTCGATGGCGTTGCGGATTAAGGCTTCGTGGCGGGGGCGGGCGATCTGGTTGAGGATGACGCCCCGGATGGGAGTCAAAGGGTCGAAGTGCTGGCACCCCAGCACCAAAGCGGCGGTGGTACGGGTGCGCATGGTGCAGTCCACCACCAGCACTACCGGAGTGGCTAGTGCTTTGGCGAGTTCCGCGGTACTGGAGGTGCCTTGTGCGTCCAGGCCGTCGTACAGCCCCCGGTTGCCTTCAATCAGGATGCCGTCTGCGGCTTGGGCGTGACGGGCCACCAAAGCCAAAATCTGGTCCCCCTCCATGAGGAAGGGGTCCAGATTATGGCTGGGGCCTCCCGCCGCCAGGGCGTGCCAGGCGGGGTCGATATAGTCCGGTCCCTTTTTAAAAGGCACCAGTCTTCGCCCCTGGGCCCGCCAGGCGGCCAGGAGCCCCAGGGTCAAGGTGGTCTTGCCGGCCCCGCCCCGGAGCGCTGCCAGCAGCAAGCGGGGACAGGACCGACTCATCAGACCTTCTTGGCTGCGCCTTCCTCGTGGGGGATCTCGATGTAGCTCCCGCCGAAGTAGGTATAGACGCACCGGCCGCCGTCAATGAGATCCTTGATGGCGAACTTGATGTCGTTCTTGTTCTGGTCAGGATGCTCTTTGAGAACGGCCTTCTGGACGTCCATGGCCTTCAGGTTTTTCTTGCCCTGGGCCTTGGCCACCATGTCGTAAATGTACTCCGCCAAAGCTTCTTTTGATAGTGCCATTTATCTCACCTGCTTAGAATTTAAAATGCATCGACGTCCGGTAGGTGTCATAGGCCCACCGGTAGTCGTCAATGTGCTGGAAGGTGAAGGGAATGTCGCAAACCTCGAAGAACTTTTCCCAACCGATGCGCTCCACCCATTCGCCCACGCGCTCATACTTGTTGGCGCCTTCCGCGTACTTGGTGAGGATCTTGCGGATGGCTTGGACCGTTTCCGGCCAGCGGGGCGGGTTGTTGGGCAGATAGGGCACCGCCAGCTTGGAGAAGATGGGCGGGCTCTTGGCGTTGGAAACCTTGCCGCCCACCAGCAGGGCCACGCCGCCTTTCTGGGAGTCGAACACCGGCAGGGCCGGGCACATGGTGTAGCAGTTGCCGCAGTACATGCACCGGGGTTCATTGATTACCACGCTCTTGATGGCCTTATCCGGATGGGGCCGGATGGCGCCGGTGGGACAGGAGGCGATGGTGGTGGGGATTTCGCACAGGTGGCGCAGCCTCTCATGGTCCACTTTGGGGGCCGTGCGGTGAATCCCCAGAATGGCGATATCGGAGCAGTGCACCGCGCCGCACATGTTCAGGCAGCAGGCCAGGGCAATGCGCACCTGGGCCGGGAGCTTGTGGCTGCCAAAGTACTCGAACAGGTCGTCCATCACCGCCTTGACGATACCCGAGGCGTCGATGGCCGGGGTGTGGCAGTGGACCCAGCCCTGGGTGTGGACGATATTGCTCACCGAGTGGCCGGTGGCGCCGATGGGAATCCCCATCTTTTTGCAGGCGTCCTTGACGTCGGCGATCTTGCCCTGGTCGGTGAGCAGGAATTCGACATTGTTGCGGCTGGTAAAGCGCAGGTAGCCGTCGCAGAATTTATCGGCAATGTCGCAGACTTCTTTAATGAAGTCGGTGCTCACCAGGCGGCCGGAGCCACCCCGCACGGAAAAGATTTTCGCCCCGGATTCCGAGACATGCATCAGGACGCCGGGTTCCAGGATTTCGTGGTATTTCCACTTGCCGTAGTTGTCTTTGATGACCGGCGGCAAGAACTTGTCATATTTCGGGGGTCCGATATCAGTGATACGCTCAGACATTTTCCTTATTCCTCCTTACTTAGTAGGCAATCGGCCCGGGGCCGGATTGTGAAGCTGTGGGAAGCACAGCCTGATTATTTAATGTATTTGCGGCCCGCAGCCTCGGCCTCGAAGTCTTCCTCATGCCAGAAGAAGAAGGGGTTGGCCCGAGGGGTTTTGACGGTTTGGGGCGGCGGTTCCAGGCCCACGCCTTTGAAGAAGGCCCGCATGCCCAGGCGTAGCATCAATTCGCCTACCCGCTCCCGGTTTTTGCCGTTTTCTGACCACCACTCGGTGATGTTGGCTACCAGGTCCATGAACGGCTCGTAAGGAGTTTCCATTTCCATGAAGGGCACGATAACCCAACTCATCTGCGCCCCTTCCAGGATGGGGGCGTGGGAGCCCAGGAGTAGTGTAGCGCCGGTCTCGGTGCCGGGGCGCAGAGCCTGGGGCATCAGGCTGATGCAGTGCATGCAGTGGTTGCAGTTCTTGTTGTCGATCTTCAGGGTCTTGCCGTCAAAAGCCATGCAGGCGGTGGGGCACAGGGCCACCACATCGGCCTGGACATCCAACTTGGCGTAAGGAGTGGCGCCGCCCCGGGGCTTCAACTCGCCCCCGGCATAGGCCTTCACTGCTGCCTGGTCAATGCGGATGTCGTCTTTCCAGACGCCGATGACGCTCATGTCGGCCCTGGCCACCGCAGCCACGCAGTCATTGGGGCAGCCGGAGCATTTGATCTTGAATTTATAGGGGAAAGACGGACGGTGCATCTCAAACTGGAAGTTCTGGGTGGCCTCATAGCAGAGGTCCATGGTGTCGTAGCAAGACCATTCGCACCGGGCCATGCCCACGCAGCAGGAGGGGCTGCGCATGGCGGAGCCGGAGCCGCCCAGGTCCCAACCCTTGGCCGTCAGCTTGGCGAAGCAGGGTTCCAGCTCAGGGGTGGTGGTGCCCAGGAAGATCATGTCCCCGGTGGAGCCGTGCACGTTCAAAATGCTGCTGCCGTGCTCATCCCAGATGTCGCATAGTTCCCGCAGGGCCTTGGTGGTGTAAAACCAACCGGAGGGCTGGTTGACGCGCACCGTATGGAAATGCTCCACGCCGGGGAATTCTTCCGGCAGGTCGGTGTAGCGGCCGATGATGCCGGAGCCGTAACCCAGAACGCCGACGATGCCGCCGTGCTTCCAGTGGGTGATCTTGTCCTTGTAGGAACGTTCCAGCAACCCTAGCAAATCCGCGGCGGGTTTTTTCCGGGCGGCAACCCGCTTCAGGTCCTTAATGAAGCTGGGCCACGGACCGGACTCCAGTTGATCCAACAATGGGGTTTTATGCATGAAAACTCTCCTCCCTCGTTAAATGGTCCCCAAAGGGCTTATCCTTTTTTTCACAAAATCTCTCCTATCTCATAACATCACAAGAGATTTGTCAACTAAAAAATATAGACTTAATTTAGTCGATGATTTCCATGGCGCCCAAGGCTTCCAGGTCCTTGGCGCATTGGGCCGCAGGCCCCACCACCAGAGTCACCAGGGCCTCCGGCTGCAGGTGCTTCCGGGCCGCTGCCTGGGCCGCGGTCAAAGTCACTTCCTGGATGCGCTCCCGGTAGCGCCGCAGATAATCCCACCCCAGATCATAAAGATCCATGGATACCACCCGGCTGCCTAAATGCCGGGGGGTCTCCAGACCCAGGGGGAAGTGTCCCACAAAGTAACTTTGTGCTTCGGCCAGCTCCTGCTCAGTAATGCCCTTTTCCAGGACTTCTCGCACCACCCCCTTGATTTCTTTGACCACCAGCCCGGTCTGGGCCGCGGGGGTGAAGGTGGAGATCACAAAGGGACCAGGGGCCCGGCGGAAGTGGAAGGTGCTGCGAATGCCGTAAGTGCACCCCAGGTCCGAGCGGATGCGGGTCATCAGCCGGGAGGAAAATCCCCCTTCCCCCAAAATATAATTCACCAGCCTTAAGGGGTAGTAATCCGGATGGGACCGGGGCAGACCCAAATGCCCCAGGCGGATCTCGCTTTGGGTCAGATCGGGGCGGTCCAGGAGGTAGAGGCCGGAGGAGCAGAGCTTCTCCGGCGCCTGGGTGTAAGGGGCGCTGGCCGGGCCGCCGCCCTGCCACCCCCCCCAGAGTCTTCCGGCCTCCTCCTGCATCCGGGCAAAGGGCGCCATGCCCACCACCACCAGGGTGGAGTCCCCGGCGGTATATTCCCGGTGGTAAAAATTCTGCAGGTCTTCCAAGCCGATGGCCTCCAGGGTCTCCAGGTCCCCGGTCACCGGATGGCCATAGGGCGCGTCCTTGAAAAAGAGACGGGTAAAACGGCGGTTGGCCATTTCCCGGGGGTCATCCAGGAGATGGGCCAGCTCCGCGGCCCGCCGGTCTTTCAACAGGGGAAACTCCTCTTCCGGAAAAGCAGGGGTTTGCACCACCTCCGCCAGGGTGGCCATCAGTTCCGGGAGGTCCTCGGCCAGCCCTTCCAGGCTCACCAGGGTGGCGTCCCACCCCCCCCGGGCGGACAGGGCCGCGCCCCGGGCTTCGATGTCCGTGGCCAACTGCAACTGGGTCCGTTTTTGAGTTCCCAGGGTGAGAAACTCCGCGGTCCAATCAGCCACCCCCCCTTTGGCCGGAGGATCGGCCTCCGCGCCCCGTTTGGCCATAAAAGTGAGGCTCAGCCAGGGGACCCGGTCGTATTCCACCCCTAAAAGACGCAACCCTCCAGGCAAGACTGCCTGCTGAATCTCCGGAATATACTCAGCCATAGCGTTAATCCTTTTTAAGTTCCAAGTTCCATAGTTCCAGGTTCGAGTTCGAAGTTTAACTTAGAACTGGGAACCTGGAACTTGGAACTTGTTTTAAACCATCTCCCCCAGGGCCTGGCTTTCTGCCGGGGACACGGGTTTCAAGGTCACTACCGTGCGGTTGTCTTCCTGGAGATACGTCCGCGCCACCCGGTGCACATCCTCCAGGGTGACCGCCTCATAGAGTTTGAGCAGCTGGTTGACCCGGCTGGCGTCCCCGGTCTTCATCTGGAAGAGGCCCACCAGCAGGCCCCGGTAGAAATTCTGGGCCAAACCCCGGGCGGCCTGGGCCCGGAGGAGTTTCTGGGCCCGGGCCAGTTCCCCGGGTTGCACGCCGTCTTTTTGGAGACGGGCCACTGCGGCCCACAGGTCCTCTTCCAGTTGGGGCAGGGGTTGCCCGGGCGCGGCAATGGCGGTGAGCACCATCAGGTCCGGGTCTTCGCTGGTCCAGGGAGGGGGCGCGATCTCCGCCTCCATCTCCACCGCCCGGCCCGGCCGCACGAACTCCTGGTAGAAGCGGGAGGACTTGCCGCCAGAGAGGATGATGGCCAAAAGAGAGAGGGGATAGATGTCCGGGTGGTCCAGACCGACGATATGAAAGCCCGCGAACAGGGCCTCCACCTGGGCCACTTTTTTCAACACCGCACGGCGCTCTCCCCGCTGGGGCGGCTCCTGGACGATGAGGGGGCGGGGGGGGCCGGGGCTGGGGATTTTCCCCAGGTGCCGGTCCACCAGGTCCCGGGCCGCGTCCGGCTTCGCATCCCCGGCGATGACCACCGTCAGGTTGCCGGGGTGATAATAGGTCTGGTAATAGGAGAGGCATTCCCGCAGGCTCATGCGCTTGAGGTCCTGGTCCCAGCCGATCACCGGCCACTGGTAGGGGTGCTGGGTAAAGGCCGCGGCAAAGAGCTGCTCCAGGACCAAACCGAAGGGGCTGTCCACGGAGCGCAGCTTCCGTTCGCTGATGACCACCTGGCGCTCGGTCTGGAAATTATCTTCGTTCAGCTTCAAATTGGCCAGGCGGTCGGCCTCCAATTTAAGACCCAGCTCCAGGTGCTCTGTGGGCAGGTTTTCGAAATAGGAGGTGTGGTCCCGGGTGGTGAAGGCGTTGATCTCCCCGCCCTTGGCCTGGAGGATGCGGGAGAATTCCTCGGGGCCCAGGGTTTCCGATCCCCGGAACATTAGATGCTCGAAGAGGTGGCTGATGCCGGTGATGCCCTGGAGCTCGAAGCGGGAGCCCACGTGGTAGTGGAGCTGCAGGGAGACCATGGGCACCCGGTGATCCGGGAGCACAAACAAGTTAAGGCCGTTATCCAGCCGGTAGGGGACGATCTCCATTTCCGGCTGCCAGGCCCCGGGGTCTAATTGACGGGCAAGGGTCATGCAAGTCCTCCAGAAGAAGGGTACCAAGTTCCTATTCTTGAATTTGATTATGGGTAGGTCTCCAACCAGCATTTACCAAGTCTGCTAATATCTTATAATTGACCCACGCCATCCCACACTGTTTCTTGCAGAACAATTTGTATTCACTAATTAATTGTTCGTAAATCGGCAAAAGATCGGAGGGAATAGTTCTCTTTGATTCTTTCATTTTGGAGGATTCGGCTGATTTAGGCATAATTTTATTCCCTTTAACTCGTTCCCAAGCTGAGCTTGGGAACGCACTTGGACGCCAAGCTGTGCTTGGCGTCATAACTCCATGACATCAATTTCCATTACTGCATCAAAACCCAGATAATTCCTGGCACTGGAATAAAGCCAATCTTCCGCTTTTTCTACCATACCGATTCTCACCGGATTATGATGAATATATTCTATCTTTTGCCTGAGCATCTCTTCTGTAATAATCTGCTTTGGATGAAACCCTTCCTGCCATACCTGGTAGTCACTATCGGTTTTATGTTTTAATTTGTAATACTTTAATTGGTTCAGAAGCCATAATTTCTCTTCTTTCTGGGCCAGATTTATGATCTTTCTGGCGGTGTGGCGCTTTAAGTCCTTAATCGTATTGGCAAGATTATCCCCAGAGACTAATAGATGCAAATGATTATCGAGGATTGCATAGGCAAATATCTTGAATCCTTTATTGGCACGGCAATAATTCAATGAGTCTATGAGGACGTCAATATATGCTTTTCTGGTGAAAACCGGAATCCATTCAACAATAGTGCAAGTGATGAAATATATTTGACCTGCATCGTTAATCTTATACCGGGTTCTCATTCGGTTATGTTCCGAAGCCAAGCTTCGGGTCCAAGTGCGTTCCCAAGCGCAGCTTGGGAAGGAGAAGAGGAAACGGGAATCTCAAACCTTCGCGCCGTTGCGTGAGATATTATTTATTTGCCGGCGGATAGCCGCTCCAGCGCCGCAGCAGCCGCTCGTCCACTTGTACCTTAATCGGGGCCTTCTCTGCAATGGGAATTTTGGCCGGGGCCTCCCCGTTAAGGACCCGCCGGGCCAGGGCCCCGGCCTCCTCCCCCAACTTGCGGTAGTCCAGGGCCACCCACAAGATCGCGCCCTGGTGCCACTCCGGGTGGCTGCTCACCACCATCACCCGTTGCTTCTTGCCCCACTCCAGGAGCAGGGGGGCATAACGGGCCGCGCTGGGAGCAGGGGGGAGATAGATCACTCTGGCTCCCCGGGCCAGCAGCCCCTCCAGGCCCCGGCGGTCCGTGGCGGCCGCGGCGCTGGCGGCGGTCAGGGGTTTGAGGCCATTGCCCGGGGCCTCTTCCCGGAAGCGCCTTTGCAGCTCCACCGCCACCCCGTCATTGGGGTCGTAGAGGAGGCCCCAGGCACCGGCGCCCAGGAGCCCGGCCCCCTGCTCCAAGGCCGCGTCCAGGGGGGGCGGGGAGAAGATGCCGGTGATATTTTCCTGGTGACTCTCCGGATGCGCCGGTGCATAGGCGGCGCCGGTGAAATAGGGATTGGCCACCAGGGCGAAGACCACAGGCAGCCGTTTTTCCACCGGGGCCACCCTGATTAAAGCCGGAGTGCCCAGAACTAGCAGAAGCCGGAGGTTGCGGCGCCGCAGGCGGCGCAGCTCCTCGTCTCCCTGGCCCCCTAACTCCGGGACGCAGACCACTTCCAGCTTCCCTTGCCCCAAAGAGGCTTCCAGGCTGGCGATGGCCTGGCGCATCCGGGGGGAATCCGGGGAACAAAAGACCGCGATACTCCCTTGAGGCCCGCAACCCCCGGGGGCCAGAAGCAGCAACAACAAAACGGTCACTCCCCACCGTGGCCAGCGCATGTTTAATTATGGAAGGAAAAAGTATAAGGTTCAAGGTGCGTCCGTGGTTTCTTATCCTTGAACCTTGAACTTGGAACTGCATTTAATGGATGAGTTTGCCGATGCGGCTCCAGCGTACCTTGAAGTAGCCAGCATCCCAGGCCTGGTGGGTGATCAAGCCCTTGAGGCCGCCCAGGAAGGCCAGGTAGAGGGGTTGGTGGTCTGAACCCTCCCAGGAAAAGTAAATAATCTCAGCCTTGCCCCGCAGATCGTCCATGGGCACGAAGCCCCAGAACCGGCTGTCATAGCTCTGGTCCCGGTTGTCCCCCATGAAGAAATAAGAGTCTTTGGGCACCACCACCGGGCCGAAGTTGTCCCGGGGGGATTGGTTGGCGGGAATGATAACTTTATCGGCAAAACGGGCCTGGGGAATGTCATAAGGTTGGCCGTTGACAAAGATTTTCTTGTTGATGACTTGTACCCGGTCCCCCGGGAGGCCGATAACCCGCTTGATATAGTCCTTGGAGGGGTCCTGGGGAAAGATGAAGACCGCCACGTCCCCCCGCTGGGGTTTCCAGGTGGGGATGATGACCTTGTTGGAGAAGGGGTTGCGAACGCCGTAACTGAATTTGTTCACCAACAGGTAATCCCCCACCAGGAGGGTGGGGATCATGGAGCCGGAGGGAATGGAGAAGGCCTGCACCACAAAGGCCCAGATGACCAGGGCCAGCACTAGGGCGATGAACAGAGCCTCGCCGTATTCCCGCCAAAAGGGTTTTTTCAGGGCGTTATTGCGCCGGCTATTGTCTTGGTTATTGAGCGCCATAAAGGCCATAGTGTATAGTCTGGTTGGATTTCTGCCAAGAGGGGGCCAGAGTTTTAGTCCACCGGGGAAAATTGGTCTTTGGTGGCCCCGCAGATGGGACAGACCCAATCCGCCGGCAGGTTCTCGAAGGGAGTATTGGGAGGGATATTGCTGTCTGGGTCTCCCAATGCGGGATCGTAAATGTAGCCGCAGATGTTGCATTGATACTTCTTCATAACCGTCCTCCTCTTACGGCTTGCCCGTTATGTAAATGATGGTTTTATCCAGATGGACCGCAGACCAAAGACCTATTAACCCTCCGGCAGGCCGATTTTTCCTGAAGCCAGGCCAGTGACCAGGGCCGGCGCGCTGGCAAAGGAATCCAGGAAAAAGTCGGCTTGCAACTCCGGGTTGCGGTAAGCCACCAGGGGCACCCCGGCATTCTTGGCAAACTCTTCATCCACCCGGGAATCACCGATAAAAATGGCTTGCCGGGGTTCCAGGTCAAAATGCTCCAGGATGCGCCAGAAAGACTCCGGGTGCGGTTTGGGATGCGTCACATCCTGGGCCGAGACCACCAGGTCGAATTGATCCTCCAAACGGTGGTACTTAAGCACCGCGCGGGTGGTGGTGGTGCGGTTGGTGGCCAGGGCGCTGGCGAAGGTGGGGCGCAGGAACTGGAGAAACTCCCGTAAGTGGGGCTCTTCCACCATCATGGGGATGAACTGGTGGTAATCCAGGCCCCGGGTATACTCCCAGACCGCATCCAGATGGGGATAGCCCTGGAAGAGGTATTCCAGGGATTGGCTAACGGTGTGGCTGTGCACGAAATCCGTGGCCTCCGGGGTCAGGCGCGGCTGCTCGAACTGTCCCAGGATGGCATTATAAAAGGCAATATTGGCCTGCCGGGAGTCGAACAGCACCCCGTCGCAATCAAAGGCTACCAGTTTCAGCAAATTATTAATCCCGGTACTGGGGCATGATGAAGTGGGCGGAGCCGGAGGGGGCATTAAACCGCCACCCGTCTCGCCATCCTTAAGTTACTGTCCAATCGCGGTCTTGTCAATAAGGAATCTTTCTGGAGAAGGCCGGGCCTGGAGGAAAAAACATTTGCTACTCCCGCAGTTACGCTTAGGAGAGGTGGCGGCGGATTTCCTCGGGGATGCGGAGCAGGGGCATCACCTTATGCACCCCTCCCTTCTTGATGGCTTCTTTGGGCATGCCGAAGACCACGCAGGAGGACTCATCCTGGGCAATGGTATAGGCGCCCTGTTCTTTCATGGCCAGCATGCCGTCCGCGCCGTCGGCCCCAATGCCGGTGAGGATGACGCCGATGGCATTGGCCCCCGCGCTCTGGGCCGCGGAATTGAAGAGTACGTCCACGCTGGGGCGCTGATGGTGCACCAAGGGGCCGTCCTTCACCTGGACATAGTAGCGGGCCCCGCTGCGCCGGAGCAACATATGATAAGCCCCGGGAGCGATCAGGGCCCGGCCGGTGAGAACCGAGTCCCCATCCTGGGCCTCCTTAACTTCCAAGGCGCACATCCCGTCGAGGCGGGACGCGAAGGCCGAGGTGAATTTGGGGGGCATGTGCTGCACGATGACCAGACCCGGGCTGTTGGAGGGGAGGCGCAGGAGGACCTCCTTGATGGCCTCCGTGCCCCCGGTGGAGGCGCCGATGGCAATGATCTTCTGGGAAGTCTGGGTCAAGGGGGCGATGGTATCCCGGGGCGGCTCGGAGTTATTGCCCTTGGTGGCGCCTTTGAGGTACCTGATCTGGGCCGCGGCCCGGATCTTTTCCACCAGTTGGACCCCCAGGTCGCCGACGGTATAGGCGCTTCCCGGTTTGGCCAGAACCTCCACCGCCCCTAAGTCCATGGCTTCCAAGGCCATCTGGCTGCCCTTGGGGGTCAGGGAAGAGACGATGATCACCGGCAGCGGGAAGTAATGCATCAGCTTCTTCAAAAAGGTGAGGCCGTCCATGCGGGGCATTTCGATATCTAGGGTCACCACGTCCGGGCGGGTATGGACGATCTTATCCCGGGCCACATAAGGGTCGGGGGCGACTCCCACCACTTCCAGATCAGGCTCCCGGGAGATCAAATCGGTGAAGATTTTGCGGACGATGGCGGAATCATCCACCACCAGAACTTTAGTTTTGCCCATACCCTGCTACCTCTTCTCCACAAATAGTTCCATCACTTCTTCTTCCACTTCAAAGCGCAATCTTTTGTCCGGGTCTTTTTTATTTTTTTCTGGAGCCGCCAGCATCTGGACCGTTGGTGTTAGCAACTTGAAAGCTGCCGAGGCCTCTAACTTGCTGAGGAAAGAGCCGGCTAGCATGTTGGCGGTCTCCTTGAGGATGTCTTCCATTTCCGGCTGGGATATTTCCTCTTCGTCGGTGCCGAGAAAATTGGCGGCCATTTTGCGGGCCAAGCTCTGGGGGACCTGCACACTGATGCTAATGGCTTGAGGCCCGGCTATGGTCACCGAGGAGCGGAGAAACGGTCCCCGGGAGCGTAGAATCTCACCTTCTTCCAAGCTTTCCGGGAAGAGGTAAAACATGGTCTCCAATACCTCAAAAGTCGCAGCTTTCAATTTCGCTAGCATCCGTTGTCCGGGCCTCCCCTAATAATCCGGAAAGTTTCTCCCTGATGGTTTCCGGGCGAAAAGGTTTCTGAATATAATCCTGGACTCCGAGGTTTAAGAAAGGATTGATAACCTCTGGCCGGGCTTCGGTGGTGATGAGGACCACGGGTATGTGGCGCCACATTTCGTGTTTCTTTAATTCTTGCACCAGGCCGGCGCCATCCATTTCTGGCATGTGCAGGTCGGAAAGAATGATATCCACCCAGTTATGCTCCAGGACTTCCAGGGCTTCCAGGCCATTGCCCACTTCAAAATATTCCCCGACGTCAAAGCCAGAAATCACCAGCACCTTGCGGATCAAGGCCCGCATGGTGGCGGAATCATCCACGATTAGCACGTTGTACGCCATCTTGTTGTCCCATCAGGCCAAAGAGAATTTGCGCTTCATCCCAAGCACTGCCAAATTGCAATAAGATTCTTTGCAAGTTCCGCTCACGTAAATGAAAGTGGCGCAGTACTTCGGGATAGCCGGTATAAGCCAGACCGTCTGATCCCAGATCCTGGCCGAACATCAAACAGAGTATGTCGGCCAGGTAAACAAGCAAGATCAAATCGTCGGTATAGGCTTCGGGTTTGTCCAGGTGATGATAGGTGATAGCCAGACGCAGGCGGTCGGGAAAATCCCAGATACGGGCCATCTCTCCCCCCATTTCTGCGTGGTCCACTCCCAGAATGATCTTTTCCGCGGCCTGGAAGGAAACGCCCTGCTGTTCCACCACCTCCATGATTTCATGGAATTTTTGCTCCACAAAGAGACTCAGCACAATTTTGCCGATGTCGTGCATCAGCCCCGCGGTAAATCCCGTGGCTTGATCCGGCAAGGAGAGCTCCCGGGAAAGCACGTCCACCATCAAGGCACAACTCACGGAGTGCCGCCATAAGCCCTGGCGTTCGGCAAAATAGCCGGGAGTGGGGGCGGAGAAAAGGCGGGTGGCCCCGCTGGCGATAATGATTTTCAAAAGTTCTTGGGTGCCCAGCAGGAGTAGGGCCTGGTGCAGGGAGTGAATCTCCCGCCGCAGACCGAAGTAAGCGGAATTGCTGATGCGCAGGATGTTGGCGGTAATGGCGGGGTCGAATTTCACCACCTCCACCAGTTCCTGGATGCTTACTTCTGGTTTATTGAGCAGAACCAAGGTCCGTTGGGCCACCATCGGGAATGGCGGTAGATTCTTCAATGACCTGAGGACTTGCGGCACTAGACTCATGGTCCTGTTCTCCTATAACTCGATAATGGTCTGATTTTGACCGATGACCTTTACCCAGACCTTGCCGGTGGCGATCTCCAGATACATTGTCCTGGCTTTCGAACCCCCCACGTCTTCCCTGCCAATCAAAACATTATTCTTCAAAAAGATCTTCCGTAAGGCCGCATAATTGCGGCGGCCAATATTGAAATGCTCGGGTCCTCCCAGGACTTGGCTGCCCCCGGCCACCTTCACCAACATCCGGTGCTTCAATGCGCCCAGGCTGTAGCATTCCCGGAAGAGCCTGGGAATGCCGGTGTCCGCAAACATGCACGGATTTTCCCGGCCTTTTTCCACATCCAAAGAAGAATCCGGCAGCATATAGTGGAGGAGCCCCCCCACCTTCACCAAAGGGTCATAGATCGCCACACCGATGCATGATCCCAGGGCATGGGTGATCACCACATGCTCATGTTGATTACTGACTCGCATCTCGGCGACGCCCACCACAAGTTGCATCCTCCGGGCCCCTATTTCCGATAGATGGTCGGTTTGACGTACGCAAACTGATGGCTTATGTTGCACAAGCTCTCCGAATGTCCAATAAAAAGATAACCGCCCGGTTTCAGGCAGTGATGAAATTTTCTGACCAGTTCAGTTTGCGTGCTTTTTTCAAAATAAATCATCACATTGCGGCAAAAGATGACGTCGAAATCCTCTTTAAAGGGGAAAGGTTCCATCAGGTTCAAGCGGAAGAATTCCACCAATTGTTTCACCACTGGCTTCACCCGGACGTATCCTTCGAACTGATTTACCCCTTTTTGAAAATAACGTCGCCGCCATTCCGGGGATAAAGGTTCCACCCGGCTCAAAGGGTAGATGCCCCGCTGGGCCTGGTTCAGCACTTGGGTATTGATATCCGAGGCATAGATCTTGACCCCGGACATATCCTTGTCAGGTATGGCGTTTAACAGGACCATGGCGATGGTGTAAGGCTCTTCGCCGCTGGAACACCCCGCGCTCCAGAAACGCCACTGGGGCGTCCGTTTGCACTTCTGCCGCATTACCGGCAGCAGTTCCTGGCCTAAAAACTCGAAGTGCTTGGGTTCCCTCCAAAATGCCGTCATGTTGGTGGAGACGGCATCCAGGAGACCGACGAGTTCCAGCCCCGTGGTATCCTCCAGCACCATCTGGTAATAATCGTGGAAACTGGTCAGCTTTCTATTCCTGAGGAATTTGGTCAGGCGAGAGCGCACCAGCTCCTTCTTCTGGGGGGGCAGATGAATGCCGGCATGCTGGTAAACCAGTTGGCTCAACTGGTTAAATTCAGCATCGGTGATTTCCGGCATGGCCATACCGAGGCCGGAGCCGCCGCCCCCCTGGACCCCTCGGACTTGCCGGGCCTTTTCCTTGGCAAAGGTTGCGACCATCACTTCCTTTCTATCCCTTTATCCCCCCAGGGACTCTAGCCCGGCCATTTCCTCGCTGGTCAGCACTCGATCGATATCCAACAGGATCTTGATAGTCCCCTTGGCCTTGGCGATGCCCAGGATGTACTGGTTCTTCAAGCGGGTGCCGAAAGAGGGCGCGGGTTCGATGTCGTCCCCATTGATGTTTAGCACTTCTGAGACCGAATCCACCACTACTCCCATTTGCACCGACCCCATCTCACTTTGCACCTCCACCACGATGATGCAGGTGCGTTCTCCATATTCTGCGGCTTCCAGTCCAAACTTGAGCCGCAGGTCAATGACCGGAATCACCCGGCCCCGGAGATTGATCACCCCTTTGACGTATTCCGGGGTTTGGGGCACCGCGGTGATATCCATCATGCCGATGATTTCCCTGACCTTCAAAATCTCCAGGCCATAATCCTCGTGGGCCAGGGTAAAGGTGAGATATTTTCCCTCCTTGTCTTGGAGGGTATTGGCATCTTGCTGGATTTGCCTTGCCGCTTGAGACACTGGTTTATACCTCCTGCTTAATCTGCATGATTCATGGGGTTGCCGGCTTTCGGCCCGGTCGTCCCCAGATAGGTTCGTCCCCATGAAGTGCTATTTACAAACAGTATCGGCGGACGCCCTAGAATTCCTTAAAATGCTCATCATTAAAAGGAATCACCTGCTCCGGCGATAGAGCCTTGCCCTTGGGGGCAGGCAGGGCGCCGGCTTTGGTCCCAGGTTTGAGGGCCTTTTTTTTCTCCGCCCCCTTTACGGCACTCTGGGGAGCCCGTTTCCTGGTGTAGGCCGAGGGTCCCGCAGACTCTGCATATTTGCTGCCATTTTTCTGGGTGGCCCCCACCAAATCTTCCAATTGTTGCATAATCGTTTGCATGTTACGGCTCTGGGTGGAGAGCTCCTGGCTGGTGGCTGCGGCTTCCTCGGCGCTGGCCGCGGTGCTCTGCACCACCTGGTCCATATGGGACATGGCCTGGGAGATCTGATCCAACCCGTGGGCCTGCTCCTGGCTGGCCGCGGTAATCTCGTCCACCAAATGGGCCACTTTTTGCGCGCCCTGGCTCAATTCCTGGAACGCAGCCTCGGCCTGTTTCACCAAACCTGCGCCCTCGGCAATGCGGGTCACAGTTCCTTCGATCAATTGAGAAGTAGTCTTGGCGGCGGTGGCGGCTCTTTGCGCCAGAGAGCGGACCTCTTCGGCCACCACGGCAAAACCCTTCCCCGCCTCGCCGGCCCGGGCCGCTTCCACCGCCGCGTTCAGGGACAACAAATTGGTCTGGAAGGAAATTTCATCGATGGTCTTGATGATCTTGGCGATCTCCGAGCCCGCCTGGGACACCGCGTCCATGGCCTTCTGGGTGGCAGCCATGGTATCATTAGCTTTCTGCACCACCTGGGTAGTATCCCGCATCATCTGGTTGGCCTCCCGGGCATTATCCGCGTTTTGCCGGGTCATGGCCGTCAGCTCTTCCAGGGATGCGGAGGTTTCCTCCAGACTGGCGGCCTGCTCTGAAGCTCCCTGGGATAAGGTCTGGGAACTGGCGGCCATCTCTGCCGAGGCGCTGTACACCTCTTCCGAGGCCCGCTGCATTTGCTGGGTCACTTCCCCCAGGCGCCCCAGGCTGCGCAGGGGCAGGTAGAGCATCATGGTCAGGAGCAAGACCACCGGAATAATGACGATCAACAATCTGTTTCTCAAGCCCGCAATCTGCTCGCCCACGTCATTGACATATACTCCGGTGCCCACAATCCAGCCCCAGGGAGTAAAGGCCTTGACGAAGGAAGTTTTGGGGACGATAAGGTCCTTATTGTCCTTCCATTGCCACATGTAATCCACGAACCCTTGCCCCTTATCTTGGCAGACCTTGACCATTTCCATGAACAGGTGCTTGCCCGTGGGATCCTTGAAACCGCTGATGTCCGTGCCGTTCAATTTCGTGGCGTATGGATGCATTAACATCTTGGGGCCGAAGTCGTTGACCCAGAAATAGTCCTTATTCTCCGGGCCATAGCGCATAAGCTTAATTCTCTCCAAACATCTTTTCTGGGCTTCCTGCCGGGTAAACTCACCGGCTTGCTCCCGGGTGTGATAATTCTCCATCAGGCTGTAAACATTCTGAACCAGATTCTGGATCTGGACTTGCTTTTCCTTGAATATCGCCTTTTTCATGGTGGGCAGCACCCAGAGGAAAATTAAGCCCATGAACACCAGGATTACCAGGGCGAACTGCCCTAAAATTTTGTAGCGAATGTGTAACCGCATGTCCGGCCTCCAAATTTTAATGCCTTAGGGACTCGTTCCCTTATACTTTCTTGATATGATCCCCTTCCAGGGGGATGACCTCATCCGGCTGCACCTCCCCGGAAGGGGAGTCATGGATCAGGATATTTTTTCTGCCATAGCCATAGGGGTTACCGGCAGCCGCCCGCATTAAGGGGAGGGACTCCAATAAGGCGTGCCTGCCGGATTTTCCCTGGCCCCCTCCATTGCTGCCTCCGGCCACCATGGCCATGAGATCATACACAATGCCTTTCATCTGATGGGATTGGGCGGTGAGCTCTTGGGAGGCGCTGGCGCTCTCCTCGGCGCTGGCCGCATTTTGCTGGACTATCCGGTCCATTTCCCGGGTGGCCCGGTTGATCACCTCGATTTCCTTGGCCTGTTCTAGGCTGGCGCTGGCGATTTCCCCCACCAGGCTGTTGACCTTTTTGGCGGATTCGCCCATGTCATAAAACTTGGTCAAGGTTTCCTGGATCTGGCTGTTGCCGATCTCGATGTGCTTGGCGGTTTCCCCGATCAGGTCGTCGGTGGTCTTGGCTGCCTCCGCGGCCCTTTGGGCCAGGTTGCGCACCTCATCGGCCACCACCGCGAAACCAGCCCCCGCCTGCCCGGCCCGGGCCGCCTCCACCGCCGCATTGAGGGCCAGCAAATTGGTTTGGAAGGCGATTTCATCAATGTTCTTGATGATCTTCTTAATGCTGTCTCCGGAATTGGCAATGGTTTCCATGGAGGTCTTGGTGGCCCGGATGGATCTGTGCACCTCCCTGGTCTTTTCGTTGGTCATGACCACCAGACGGTTGCACTCTTCGGCATTGAGGGTGTTCTGCTTCACCGTGGCGGCGATCTGTTCCATGGACGCGCTGGTCTCCTCCAGGGAGGCCGCCTGTTCGGAGGCCCCCTGGGCCAGGGCTTGGCTGGAGGAGGCTACCTGGTCGGAGGCCGAGGCCACTTGTTCCGCAGCTTCCTCCAGCTGCTGGGTTATGGCCGTCAGGGCTTTGGAAATACCCCGGGACATGAAGAAAGCTATGATCAGAGCCAAAACCAGGGAAACCAAGCCGACCACCATAATGTTGCGCCGGGTGTCGATGGCCCTGGCCGCCAAGGTGTCTTCACCGACGATATGGTCTTTTGCCACCTGGCGGGCTTTCTGGAGCAAGGCCTGCACCTTTTCCAGGTTGGGCCGGGTCTTGCTTTCAAATATACTTAAGGGTTGTTCACCTTTTTTGATTTCCAGGGCGGATTGGTGGAGGAGGCGGTGCGGCCCTTCCATTTCTTGCAGCACCGGGGCCAGTGCCGGGATCCTTCCTTCCGCAGCCTTGCGGCCCTCGCCGTAATACCACTCCCCTAAAGCGCATAGATGGTCATCCGTTTGCAGGTCGAATTTGGTGGTTTTCCCACTGGCCGCATACATCAGTAGTTTATCCGCCCACTTAAGATGGTCGGCCTCTTTTTGGGCCAACAAGCTGTCCAGCCTGTTGCCCTGAATCACCTGATCGGCATCCTTGACCAATTGGCCTACGCCCAAGTAACTGATGAGTCCCAACAGCGTTAGCAATATTAAAGTCAGCCCCAGACCCAATCCTATTTTCTTACCAATGGTCACCTTCTGCCATCTCATGCTTGCACCTCCCTCAAGCCCCGGAACAACCTGCCGCTGTTCCTCCGTCCATCATTTCGGGGCTTCCCAGTACCCCCTAATCTCTTAGGTAAGGCCAATCAAAAGCAAAGTCTGGTCCTCAGCGTCGATTGTCTTCTGTCCGTTTTCCAGCAATCTCCTTCCCGTCGGTCACTTCTTAAAGGCATAAATGCATGGCCCCCAAAGTCCCGCTCCGGCAAATTTAGCCGCGCATTTCCACATTCTAGTTGCTCAATATTTGCTCTCAAACCTCTTAGTACCTCAGGCCTGTCCCAGGGCGAAGATGCCGGCCAGATCCAGGATCAGGCCCACCCGGCCGTCTCCCAGGATGGTGCCCCCGGCCAGGCCCTTGATCTTCTGAAAGGTATCCCCCAGGGACTTAATCACTACCTCCTGTTTGCCCAGAATGTCATCCACCAGGAGTCCCTGTTGCTTCCCTTCATGCTCCACCACCATCACCAGGGCCTCGGTGGGAGGCATATCACCGTTGCCAGTCCTGAACAGCCGATGCAGGCGCACTAAGGGGATGAGTTGGCTGCGGACCTTAATGAGCTCCCCCTGCCCCTGGACCGTAAAGTAGTCTGACGCGGCCGGCCGCAAAGTCTCCCTTACCGCCACCGCCGGCAGGATGTAGCGTTCCTTGCCCACCTTCACCACCAGACCGTCGATAATGGCCATGGTCAGGGGCATCCGCAGGGTAAAGCGGGTCCCCTGCTCCGGGCGGGTGTGGATTTCGATCTTGCCCTGGAGTCTTTCGATGGTGAGGCGCACCACATCCATGCCCACGCCCCGGCCGGAGATATCGGTGATCGTTTCCGCAGTGCTGAATCCGGGTTCAAAGATGAGGTAATCGATCTGCGTGGGGGTGAGCTGCTCCCCGGGCTGCACCAGTCCCCGCTCCTGGGCCTTGGCGAGAATGCGGTCCCGGTCCAGGCCCCGGCCGTCTTCTTCGATATCGATGACTACGTTTCCCCCCTTGTGGTAGGCCCGCAACCAGAGATGGCCCTCCTGGGGTTTCCCCGCGGCCTGGCGTTCCTTGGGGGACTCCAAGCCATGATCCAACGCGTTGCGCACCAGATGCACCAGAGGGTCGTAGATGGCCTCCACCATATTGCGGTCGATCTCGGTATCTTCCCCTTCCAGGTGCAGCTCCACCGATTTCTTGGATTTCCGGGACAAATCCCGCACCAGCCGCACCATCTTCCGCAAGGTTTGGCCGATGGGGACCATGCGCATGGACATGGAAATCATCTGCAATTCGGTGGTGATCCGGGACATCTGCGCCAGGTCCCGTTCCAGCTTTTGATCGGAAATCCCCAAAAGATGTGGGTTCTGCCGCACCTGGCTCTGGGCAATCACCAGCTCTCCCATCAGGTTCACCAGGTTGTCCACCTTGGACAGATCGATCTTAATGGTGGCGGGCATTTGGGCGTCCGCGGCCGCCTTGCCTTCCGGGGCCGCGGGCGGAGCCGCGACCTCGGGAGCCCGCTTTTCTTCCGTCAGCTGGTCCACCAGAGCCCGGGCCACCTTTTTGGGGGAGACCTTGCCTTCCTTGACCAGGATCTCGCCCAAAGGCGGGGTCTTCTCCTGGGCCTTCTGTTGCTCCAGGGCCTGGTCCAGGTCAGAACCGGTGATCTCCCCTTGGGCCATCAAGATCTCCCCCAACTGGCGTTTGGGGGCCTCTTCCCCGGGGCCGGGCTGCTGCAGTCGCTGGACCAGGTCCTTAATGTCCTGGAGGTTGAACTTCTGCAGCGGCCGATGGTCTGACAGGGCCTCTTGGAGATCGTCCAGCATCTCTTTAAGCCGGTCCACCCCCAACAGAATGAGGTCGATTACCGGCGCCGTGATTTGCAGGCGGCCGCTGCGGGCTTCATCCAGAAGAGACTCTATTTCATGACTTAGCTCTTGGATCTGGGGAAGATTTAGGAATCCTGCCACCCCTTTGACAGTATGGAAGGGGCGGAAAACCGCGTTGATGGCCTGGAGATCCGTGGGAGC
>JAGVAH010000047.1 GCA_020060385.1 Syntrophobacterales bacterium
CAAGGCCGCGCCCAGGGCCGCGCCCAGTATCGTCCCGGCCACCGCGCCCCGGGCGAACGCGGCAAAGGCCTCCGAGGCCGCCACCAGGTCTCCGGCTTCCTTGGGGGTGTAGGGCCGGTAGGTGACCCCGGCCGCGTCGGTGCAGGTTATTTGCAAGGGGTTGACCACGTAGGGGACGTCTGTTTCACTATCAAAGATCAAGCGCACGGGGCAGACCCCGGCCTTGAGCCAGTTGAAATCCGGTTTGCGGGGATGGGGGTCGTGGGGCGGGGCATATACGTCCCGCTGGGGGTCAAAGGGCACCGCGGCCACCGTCACCCCCTCCACCCGCACGGCCCGGGGGTAGCTGGCCGCGGGCAGCATCGCCTTGGGCGACGGCGGTGGCGGCGGCGTGGCGCAGGAGGAGACCAGGGCGCTGCCAAAGACCACCAGGACCACCCAGACGAGATAATTCCCTTTCCTTGATTTCATCTCTCTCCTCGCTCAGGGGCTTTCCAGTAATCAGTGATCAGTTGTCAGTTGTCAGCATTTTCAATCTTTTACTGATTACTGATCACTAAAAAAAAAACCCCTTTTCGGGAAATCACTTTCAAGGCCCCCAGAGTTAATACGGCGATAACCGATACTTCTGCTCCGCCTTGGGCACGTACCACTTGGTGAAATTGTAGTCGATGCCCGCGGCCGCGGGTTTGATGCCCCGGAAGCGCCGGGAGATGGCCGGCAGGGAGTCGGGCACGAAGAGGAAGGTGTAGGGCTGGTCCTCGGCCAGGATCTCCTGGAGGCGGAAGTAGGCCCGCCGCCGCTTTTCCTTATCGAAGGTGTGGCGGCCCTCTTCCAGGAGCTTATCCACTTCCGGGTTTTTATAATGGATAAAATTGAGTTCTCCGGGCTTGGTCTTGGAGGAGTGCCAGATGTCGTACTGGTCCGGGTCCAAGCCGGTGTTCCAACCCAAGAGCACCGCCTCAAAGTTGCCCTTTTCGATGAACTCCTTGATAAAAGTGGCCCATTCCACGGTGCGGATCTTCACCTGGATGCCGATCTCCTGGAGGCGGCGCTGGATGATCTCCGCGGTCCGCTGCCGCAGGTCGTTCCCCTGGTTGGTGAGAATGGTGAAGGCAAAGGGCTTGCCGTCCTTGGCGAAGACCCCGTCCGGGCCCTGCCGCCAGCCCGCGGCCGTAAGCAGGGCCTTGGCCCGGGCCGGGTCGTAGCTGAACCTGGGGACGTCGGGGTTATAGTACCAGGTGCCGGGTTTGTAGGGGCCGGTGGCTTCCTGGCCCAATCCCAGTAGCACCCCTTCGACGATCTCTCTCTTGTTGATGGCCAGGGTCAGGGCCTGGCGCACCCGCCGGTCTTGGAAGCGGGGCTCGTCTAAATTGTACCCCAGATAAATATAGGAGAAGGGGATATAGCGGTATTTATTATACATCCGGGCAAACTTGGGGTAAGCGGTCTGGCGGGTGTATTGGAGGGGGGTGAGGCCCATGCGGTCGATGTTCCCCCCCTTCAGCTCCAGGAACATGGTGGCCAGGTCCGGCTTGATGAGGTAGATGTAGCCGTTCAGATAGACCCGGCCTTCAAAATAATCGGGGTTGTACCCCAGCACGATCTTCTCCCCGGCCTGCCACTCCTGAAATTTATAGGGGCCGGTGCCGATGGGCCGCCGTGCCAGGGGGGATTTGGTGATATCCTGACCCTCCAGGAGGTGGCGGGGCAGGATGTTCAGGGTCCAGCTTCCCAGGCCCGGGGCGAAGGGCTGGCCATAAGTCACCCGGAAGGTGTAGTCATCCGGGGCCTCCGCCTTCTTCACCTGCAGGTAGTCGCCGGAGTAGGCGGTGGGGGTCTTGGGGTCCACCATCACCCGGTAGGTGAACAGCACGTCCTTGGCGGTGAAGGGCGCGCCGTCCTGCCACTTCACCCCCCGGCGCAGGTTAAAAGTGATGGTCAGGCCGTCCGGGGAGACCTCCCAGGACTCAGCCAGGTCGCCCATGAGGTTCAGGTCGCCGTCATACTTCACCAAGCCGTTATAAACCAGGGAGGCGATGGCATGGGAGGCGGCATCCGAGGCCAGGGGCGGGATCAGGGTGCTGGCGTCGCCGATGGAGGCGTCGATGAACAGGTCCCCGTAGGCCGGGCCGGTGTCCGGGCCGCCGTAGACCTTCTCCGGCTCCGGGGAGCCGCAGCCGGCAGCCAGGTAAAAGGCTAGCCCCAAAAGGCAAAATAACCTTAAAATCCGGCTCTTTCCCCGGCCAAATCTTCTAATCGTTATCAATTTTTCCCCTTCCCCGGCCTTTCTCCTCTAAGGAGGCAGCAAAGGCTTGCCAGACTGTGCTTTGCAGGACTAAAGCTTGTGGTTATCTAAAAGCACAGTTTGAGACTTAAAATCCTTTTAAACTGTCATCCTGAGCGAAGGGAAGGATCTAGCTTCTGCGGTCGCTTCGCCCCCTCAGAATGACAAGTTATGCATCTTCAAAGAGGTATCAGTTTGAATATAACCTCTCGGAGATGGGAAAACCTCCAACTCCTCTTTTCTCTTGCGCAAACCCCGGGTTTTGGATAAATTTTCAGAGTCGGGACGTGGCTCAGCCTGGTAGAGCACAGCGTTCGGGACGCTGGGGTCGCTGGTTCAAATCCAGTCGTCCCGACCATTTTTTCCCTTCATCCCGCCTTCTCCTGCAAAACTCCTGTTTGCCATTATATAGCATTTGCCAAAAGTTCTTTCCTCTTATCCCCTCTCCCCCCAGCGGGGGGAGAGG
>JAGVAH010000149.1 GCA_020060385.1 Syntrophobacterales bacterium
AACCGCGGCCGCAACCCGCGCCACAGAGGGTGGCGCCACAGCCCAGGCCGCAACCCGCTCCCCAGGCCCGGCCGCAGCCGCAGCAAAAACCGCAGCAACAGCAGCAGCAGAAAAGGCCTGGCCAGCAATAAACGCCGGTCCCTCAATCTGATCTGACCCGGGTTTCCCCTCCCCAGGGGGTGGAAACCCGGTCTTTTTTCTGCTATAAGCGTCTTAATGAGAGTTTTTGTTTTTTATTTTTTAGTTTTTAGTTTTTGCTGCGTCATTTTCTAAAAACTGAAAACCAAAAACTAAAAACCGTATTGGGGAGGGAAAATGGCAACCATCCAAGCAATCAATTCCTGGGAGATTCTGGACTCCCGGGGCACGCCCACGGTCCTGGCGAATGTGCAATTGGATAACGGAGTACGCACGGTGGCGGCAGTGCCCTCCGGCGCCTCCACCGGTGAACACGAGGCCCTGGAACTCCGGGACGGAGACACCAGCCGGTATCAGGGAAAAGGTGTTCTCAAGGCGGTGAATAACATCCGGGAAATTATTGCCCCGGCGCTCCGGGGACAAAATCCCCTGGAGCAGGGCCTGATCGACCGGCAGCTCTGCGCCCTGGACGGCACTCCCAACAAGAGCCGCCTGGGGGCCAACGCCATTCTGGCCGTGTCCATGGCCGTGGCCCGGGCGGGCGCGGCAGTCGCCGGCCTGCCCCTGTACCGCTACCTGGGAGGCACCGGGGCCGACATTCTGCCCATGCCCATGTTGAACATCATTAACGGCGGGGCCCATGCCACCAATAATCTGGACATCCAGGAATTCATGATCATGCCGGTGGGCGGGCCCACCTTCGCCGAGGCCCTGCGTATCGCCGCGGAAGTCTTCCACACCCTGAAGAAGGTCCTCTCTTCCCGGGGCCTGTCCACCGGCGTAGGCGATGAAGGGGGGTTCGCCCCCAACCTCCCCTCCCACGAAGCCGCCCTGGACCTCATTATGGAGGCCATTCAGCAGGCCGGCTACCAACCGGGAAAAGATGTGGTCCTGGCCCTCGATCCCGCGTCCTCGGAATTCTTCGAGGCCTCCACGGGTGAGTACGTCTTTAAAAAAGGGGACGGCTCCCGGCGCACCGCCCAAGGCATGACCGATTATTACCAGGCCCTGATCTCCCGTTACCCCATCGTCTCCATCGAAGACGGCCTGGCGGAAAACGATTGGGAGGGCTGGCAGCATTTGACCCAATCCTTGGGAGGCCGTCTCCAACTGGTGGGGGACGACATCTTCGTCACCAACGTGCAATTCCTGAAAAAGGGCATCGACCTGGGGGTGGCCAACGCCATTCTCATCAAGCTGAACCAGATCGGCACGGTCACCGAGACCCTGGCCGCCATCAATCTGGCCCGCACCCACGGCTACCGGGCCGTCATCTCCCATCGCTCCGCGGAAACCGAGGACACCTTCATCGCCGACCTGGCGGTGGCCACCGGCGTGGGGCAGATCAAAACCGGGTCCGCGTCCAGGTCGGAGCGCATCGCCAAGTACAATCGCCTCCTCCTCATCGAGGCGGACTTGGGACCTGCAGCCCGTTTCCGGGAGGACCGTTTCTGGGAGAGGGGGCGCTAAGGGCCGGGGCCGCCTCCCCGGCCTGAAAAGAGGGTCTGGAGTCCTGCGAAAGCTCTTCCAAGGCGGCAAAACCTTTGACTTTTGCCGGCGGCGATGCTACTCTGCCCATAGTTTTCCCAAGGCCTGAACGCTTGCATAAGGGGGGGATGATGCTGCGCCCAGGGAGAAAATGGATAACCGCGTTGATGGTGGCCGCGCTGCTGGCGCTGCCGGGGGTGTCTTGGGGGGGAGGTTTCGGTTACGGCGGCTTCAACGGGGAGTTAGGCCTCCGTTTCGGCTACGGTAAATCCACCCAAAAAGCCTCAGTCCATCTCTATAGTGTCCTGCCCCGTTGGGGCATTTTTTTGGTCCGGCCCGGGACCTACCCCAGCATTGGGGGCCTGGCCGTCTCCTTCGTGTTGGAGGGGATCATCAGCGCGGCCCAAGCTGAAGGCGACGGCGCGGAAATCGGCATTACCCCCATGTTGAAAGTGGCATTGCCTTTGGGGGCCAGGGCCATGTTGTTTGTGGAAGGGGGCGCGGGCCTGATCTCGGAAAGCTTCGATAGTCCGGCGGTGGCCCATGCCTTCAATTTTACTCCCCAAATTGGTGGCGGCATTGATATCGCCCTGACGTCCCGTCTGGCCTTCACCGCGGCCTACCGTTTCCGCCACTCCTCCAATGCCGGCCTTTATAAGGAAAACCCGGCGTTTAACTGCAACTTTTTCCACGCCGGCATTTCCTATTTTTATTAGTACCTGCTTCGGGTGCTTCTAGAGTTTTCCTGCCGCCCTTCTTTCCCAAGAAGGGCGGATTTTTTTGTACTTTTTCTGGTCCTCGCCCTTGACAATACAGTAATCGTTATTATTTGATATTGAGTAATGAAATCCTATCTGGAAAAATTGCGGTCCCGGCGGCTGGCCGTGACCCCCCAGCGCCTGGCAGTTCTGGCCGCCCTGGAGACCCTGGCGGATCATCCCACCGCGGAAAGGATCTACCAGGAAGTGCGGCGGCAAATCCCGGCCATTTCCTTTAACACCGTGTACAAGGCCCTGGAGGTTTTCTGCCAAAAGGGCCTGGTCACCAAAGTCAACCCTCTCCATGAGATAGCCCGCTACGACAAGACCATCGAGGAACACGGGCATCTCATCTGCCGGGGGTGCCACCGGATCATCGATCTGGTTTGGAACCCGCCCCCGTTGACTTCCTTATCACCGGAGACCTTAAACGGCTTTCTGCCGGAGCACCAGCGCCTAACCGTCTGGGGCCTCTGCCGCTCCTGTCAGGAAAGCCAGAATATCAAGGAGGATTAAATGGCAACAGCAGTGGGACAGACCTATGTCTGCAAGATTTGTGGCAATAAAGTGAAGGTAATCGAGGCCGGCGGCGGCGCTTTGGTCTGCTGCGGCGTGCCCATGAAACTGGTGGAAGGCAACCAATAGCTTGAAGGAGGACGATAATGGATAAAAGCGAAGAAAATCTCCAGGAAGCCTTTGCCGGGGAATCCCAGGCCAACCGCCGTTATCTGGCCTTTGCCCAAAAAGCGGAGCAGGAGGGCTTTGCCCAGATCGCCCGCCTCTTTAGGGCCGCGGCCGCGGCGGAAACCGTCCACGCCCACAACCATTTGAAGGTCTTAAAGGCTGTCAAGTCCACCGCGGAGAATCTCCAGGGAGCCATCGACGGTGAGACCGGGGAGTTCCGGGAGATGTATCCCCGGATGATCGCCGCGGCCCAGGCCGAAGGCAACAAGGAGGCGGAGCGCACCTTCAATTTTGCCAATGAAGTGGAAAAGATCCATGCCGCCCTCTTCCAGAAGGCCCTGAAAAACATGGCGGACAAGAAGATGGTGGACATCTTCGTCTGCTCCGTCTGCGGCTACACTGTGGAAGGGGAGGCGCCGGACAACTGCCCGGTGTGCAAGGCGCTGAAGAAGTTCTTCAACCGCATAGATTGAGAATAGATCAGGGGAGGGGTGAAAAGGGAAAAGGGAAAAAGGGGAAAAGGAAAAGAGCTAAACAACTTCATTTCTGCTCCTCCTTTTGGCCTTTTCCCCTCTTACCCTTTTCCACCAATTAATGCCCCTTCCCCCTTCTGCCACAATCTCATCAATTAACCAAGGAGTCTTGTTTATGCTATTAAAACTCTTTCGTTGCCAGATCTGCGGCGATCCCTACCTGGGGAGCGAGCCGCCCAGTTTTTGCCCTTTCTGCGGCGCGCCGGAAAAATACCTGGTGCCTGCGGAACAATACGTGGACCGGAACACGGTCCCCAACCTCAGCGCCAAGTCCAGGGAAAACCTGGAAAAGGCCCTGGATTTGGAGGTGAGGAACGCCTCCTTCTATATGTGCGCTTCCCACTGCGCGCCGGACCCCGTGTCCCAGGGTATGTTCAAGGCCCTGTCCAAGGCGGAGGCGGAGCATGCCTCCCTCATCTGCAAGATCCTCAAGGTGCCCAAGCCGGAGATCAAGCCCGATGAGCAGGCCTGCCAGAAGGACCCCAAGGCCAACTTCGCCGCGGCCCATGTCCGGGAGGAACGGGCCGTGGCCTTCTACAGCCAGGCGGCCCAGGAAGCCACGGAAGACCGGGTCAAGGAAGTCTTCACGGCCCTGACGGAGGTAGAAACCTACCACATCGCCCTGTCCGCGGCCATGCAGTGAGACAGTTGCCAGTGGCCAGTAGTCAGTAGTCAGTGAAAAAACTTGCCACTGATCACTGGCTGCTGGCTACTATAATTCCCCTCCCCCACTTTCCCCTTCCGCCAATCTTTCCAACGCCAGCCGGGCGGCCATTTGGGCCGCCTGTTTTTTGCTGGGGCCTTCCCCCTGGGCCAGGGGTTCGGGGCCCAGCCGCACTTCCACCCGGAAGCGCCGGCGGTGGCTGGGGCCGCTCTCTTCCAGGAGGTGGTAGGACGGGGAGAGCCTGTAGCGGGCCTGGGTGAATTCCTGGAGCCCGGTCTTGAAGTCCTGCCAGGAAAGGCGGGGCTGCGTTTCCAGGAGGGGGGCGAAGAGCAGGCGGGTGATCTTTTCCGCGGCTTTCAAGCCCCCATCCAGAAAACAGGCGGCCAGCACCGCTTCCAGGGCGTCGGCCAGCAGCGACGGCTTTTCCCGGCCCGCCTGGCTCTCTTCCCCCCGGCCCAGAAGGAGGTGGGGCCCCAGGTCCAGTTGCCGGGCCAGCGCGGCCAGCTGCCGGGCGTTCACCAACGCCGCCCGGCTCCGGGAGAGCTCCCCTTCGGAGCTTTGGGGGAAAAAGGCCAGGAGCAGGTCGCTCACCGTCAGGGCCAGGACCGCGTCCCCCAAGAACTCCAACTGCTCGTTGCTGGGGCCGGCCTCGGGGCGCTCATGGGCGTAGGAGCTGTGGCGCAGGGCCTGGTCCAGGAGGCCCAGGTCCTTAAAGCGGTGTCCCAGCCTCCGGGCCAGGGCCCGGAGCTCTTTCTGCCGCTCCGGGGACAAGACCGGGCCTTGCTTAATATCTTCCTGATTCTCCACCCTTTGCTTCCTTTAAGGCTCATCCCCCATTAAACGGTAGCCCAGGCTTTCCAGCCTGTGCCCCCTTCTACCAAACCCAGCGGCCGCCAATAATACCACTAATCACCAAACATGTATCTTTTCGCAGGGGCGAACCTGGTGTTCGCCCCCACATCACTTAGAAGTCATTGCAAAACCGATTTTCCCAATCATTTTGGTTCATCCAGGAGGGTTTTACCGGCACGAGGATCACCCCCCCTTTTCTAAAAGGGGGCAGGGGGGATTAGACAAGCGCCTGATAATCCCCCTAAATCCCCCTTTAGAAAAGGGGGACTTCAAGAATCCTCCTGCCATCCTTTTGCTCTTTGATAACCTCTCTGAAGCCTCAGAATATGATTGGCAATGGGTTCCAAGGTTGGGGATTACATTTCCTCTCCCCTTTTATCAGGGAAGCTCCGGCAAAGAAAGAATAATCCTTGACAGGTCACGGAATTAGACTATTATAGTAAATGAATCTCAATAAAGATAACGGCCATGAAATCGGAACTGCAAGTATTCCAGGATTATATCCGCCGCCGGGACCTGCGCCGCACCCGGGAACGGGAGCGGATTCTCCAGGAAATCTTCGAGATTCATGGTCATTTTGACGTGGACGGCCTCTATTTGCAGTTGAAGCAAAAGGGGGTGAAGGTCTCCAAGGCCTCAATCTACCGGGCCCTGCCTCTGTTCATTGACTGCGGCCTGGTCCGGGAGGTGGACTTCAACGAAGGCCACTGGCATTACGAGCACATCTACGGCCATTCCCATCATAACCACTTGCGTTGTTTGGGCTGTGGGGAGATTTTGGAGTTTGAGAACCCTGGCCTGGATCATCTGGAAGAACAACTGGCCCGGCAGTACGGCTATTATATCAAAGGCCACCATCTGCAGGTGGAGGGCTACTGCCCCGGCTGCCGGCAGGCCATTGAGTCACCGGCGTAGTTAAATATTTGGTTGAAGGCTAGCAATGACCGATAATTTGGCAGCTACCGACCGCCCCCTGTCCCAGGTCCCCTCCGGACAGCGGGTGCGCATCACCGGTTACCAGGGGGGACGGATGCTCCGGGCTCGCCTGTTGGCCTTAGGGCTTAATCTGGGCCGGGAGGTGGATATCTTGCAGAACAACCGGGGCCTGATCATCGTCGGCTTAAACGGCGGCCGGGTGGCCCTGGGCAAAGGCATCAGCCAGAAGGTGCTCACCGAGCCGGTGGTCAACATTGAATGATGTCAAATGAACGATGCTTTAATTGAAGAGCTACTTAATGAGGACGAGAGTGCTTCTCTTGATTTTAAAAGAGACCAATATCCATTTAAAGAAGATTATGAGAAGTCTGGGTTATTAAAAGACATCATTGCCTTCGCAAATGCTTGGAGGAGATCAGACGCTTATATTCTGATAGGTGTTGAAGAAGTTAAAGGTGGAAGAAGTCGTGTTATAGGTGTAAATAACCACTTAAATGATTCACATTTGCAGCAATTTGTCAAAAGCAAAGTTCAAAGACCTATTGAATTTTCTTACCAAGCTTATCCATTTGAAGGATGTCAGATTGCTATTATCACTATACCTGTTCAAGAACGTCCATTCTTTAGTAAAGCCGATTTTGGAAAGGTTAAGAAAGGGGTTGTTTATAGGCGATTTGGGAGTTCTACTGGCGAGGCCCAACCAGATGAAATTGCAAGGATGGGGATTGCTTCAGTACAATCTGAAAAGAAATCTCCTGTATTAGATTTACATTTTGGGGATAATTTATCTAGAAAAAATATTGGTCCGAAAATAACTGTTAGCTCATTATTCCTCTGGCCGCGCTTACAAGTTGGCATTATTAAACCTAAGCCCAAAATACATCCTTTAGGAATAGATTTAGATTTCAGAGATTCATTATTGAATAAAAATTATTATAAAGAGTTGATTGAATATGTATTTTTCAAAAATTGTCTTAGTTCAATTTATTTTATAATGGAAAATAATAGCAGTGAAGTTGCTTCCGGTGTCAAGCTTAATTCAATAATAAATATTCAAGAAGGTATTTATTTGGCTGATGAATCTAAGGGTCCTATCCGTCCAGACAAATACCTTTCATATAGTATTAATTCTTTACCTATTCTAAATAATTTTTTGAATCAACCACACCCAAACATTGATGTTTTCAACGATCATTGGGAATTGAATATAAACTTTGGTGATATTTTGCCAGGTTATAAAAAGTGGACCACTGCACCAATATATGTTGGTGCTAAAATCTCACATGGCATTAATTTTGAAGCTGCTATTTACGCAAAAAACTTGCCGGAACCAACTCGAATTCCATTGTCAATTCAGATTGAGGTCGAAAACAGACCTATGGAAATTGCCGATGTAGAAAAATATATGAATAAAGACGAATAGATACATATACTTAAGGCGGCCACGGGCCGCGCTATGCTACTATCCCCTCCCTTACAATCATTGACTGCATCAGTCAAACCCGGCTATGATATTAGAAAAAGTCAGGTTCAGATTTTGGCCCTTACCCCCCCTCCCCTGCCCCCGGAAATCGCCGCCCAGCCCCTGGAAACCCTGGAGGGCACGGTGGAGCGCATCACCTTCGCCGATCCGGAAAGCCACTACGCGGTCCTGCGCCTGAAGGTGAAAGGGGCCCGCCATCCCGCCACGGTGGTGGGGGCCCTGGCCGCGGTCCAGGAGGGGGAGCATCTCCATATCAAGGGCAAGTACGAAGTCCACCCCAAGTACGGGGAGCAGTTCCGGGCCGTGTGGTGGTACGCGGTGCTCCCGGCCACGGTGGCGGGCATCAAGAAATACCTGGCCTCCGGGCTGGTAAAGGGCATCGGCGAGGAGATGGCCCAGCGCCTGGTGGCCCGTTTCGGGGCCAAGACCCTGGAGGTCATCGATAACCACTCCGACAGGCTGCTGGAGGTGCCGGGCTTCGGCCCCAAGCGCCTGGCCCAGATCCGGGGGGCCTGGCACGGGCAGAAGGAGATCCGGGAGATCATGGTCTCCCTCCAGGGCCTGGGGGTAAGCCTGGGTATGGCCACCAAGATTTACCAACATTACGGCGCCCAGGCCGTGGAGGTCCTCACCACCAACCCCTATCAACTGGCCCTGGACATCCAGGGCTTGGGTTTTCTTACCGCGGACCGCCTGGCCTCCCGCCTTAATTTAGACCCCCTGGCCCCGGCCCGGCTGGCCGCGGGCCTGCTCCACGTCCTGGATACCCTGGCCGGGGAAGGGCATGTTTATGTGCCGGAGGATAAGCTCCTGGGCCAGACCCAG
This sequence comes from Syntrophobacterales bacterium, assembly GCA_020060385.1. Taxonomy (GTDB): domain Bacteria; phylum Desulfobacterota; class Desulfobaccia; order Desulfobaccales; family 0-14-0-80-60-11; genus SURF-52. The sequence goes on from JAGVAH010000149.1 coordinate 8,362, forward strand.
GAATTGCTGCGGGTGGCGTCTGCCCCCCTGGCCACGGCCCTGCAAGGGCTGGTGCGGGAAGACCGGATAGTCATCGACCCCCTGCCGGAGGGGCCCGGGGTCTACAAAAAAGTCGCCTGGGCCGCGGAAACCGGGGTGGCCCGGATGCTGGGGGTCCTGCTGGCCACCCCCGGCTCCACTCCGCCCCTGCATCTAGAGGACTTAGTAACCCAGGTCCAGAAAAGCCGGGGCCTGGAGTTGGCCCCGGAGCAGGCCCGGGCCGTGGCTGCGGCCCTGAAGGAAAAGGTGCTGGTGATCACCGGCGGCCCGGGCACCGGCAAGACCACCATCGTCAGTTGCATCCTGGACCTCTACCAGGGTCTGGGGAGCCGGGTCCTGCTCATGGCCCCCACCGGCCGGGCCGCCAAGCGTCTCAGTGAAGCCACCGGCGCCGAGGCCACCACCATCCACCGGGCCCTGGAGTTTTCCCCCCAGACCGGAGGCTTCCGCCGCTGCCCCACTGACCCCCTGAAAGCTCAGGTGATCATCGTGGACGAGACCTCCATGGTGGACACCTACCTGATGCACCACCTCCTCCGGGCCGTGCCCCAAGGGGCCCGCCTCATCCTGGTGGGGGACGCGCACCAGCTGCCCGCGGTGGGTCCCGGCAACGTGCTCAAAGACCTGATGGCCTCCGGAGTCATCCAGGTGGCCCACCTCACCCAGATCTTCCGGCAGGCCCGGGAAAGCCTCATCGTGGTCAACGCCCACCGCATCAACCAGGGAGAATATCCCGTCCTGCCCAAATATTTCGGCAAGACCGACTTCGTGTTCCTGGAAATGGAGGAGCCCCCGGTCTTGCAAAGGCGTCTCCTGGACCTGGTGGCCCGGGAACTGCCCGGGCGCTACGGCTTCAACCCCTTAAAGGACCTGCAGGTGATTACCCCCATGCACCGGGGCCCCCTGGGCGTCCAGACCCTCAACCATCTCCTCCAGGAACGCCTCAACGGCCGGAGCGAGACCTTCCTCTGGGGCGGCCGCACCTGCCGGCGGGGGGACAAGGTCATGCAACTGCGCAATAATTATTACAAAGAGGTGTTCAACGGCGACATCGGCCAAATTTGGGGGCTGGACGAGGCCACCGGCCAGCTCCAGGTGAACTTTGACGGCCGGTTGGTTCCCTATGACCCGGGGGAGCGGGAAGAGATCATCCTGGCTTACGCCATCACCGTGCACAAGGCCCAGGGTAGCGAATTCCCGGCGGTCCTCCTGGTGCTCACCACCCATCATTACCTGCTGCTCCAGAGGAATCTCTTGTACACCGGCATCACCCGGGGCCGCCGCCTGGTGGTCCTGCTGGGCAGCAAAAAGGCCTTGGGCATGGCCATCAGCAACGATAAACCCATCCGGCGCTACACCCATCTGGCCCCGCGGCTTAGCCAGTCTGTGGCCCCGATAACCGGAAAAAATCTTGACTTTTCCCTGCCGCAAGGTCACAATCATTCTAAATAAATGGGGGAATTTAAGTGGTAACTGATCTCTTTATCAACCTGGAACAACGACTGGAGACCATACTCGAGAAGTTTGAAAACCTCAAGGAGGTAAACGCCGTCTTGGAGAAAAGCCTGGCCGCCAAGGAGCAGGCCCTCAAGGAAGCCGAAGCCGCCTTGGACAAGGTCTCCCAAGAGCGGGAGGTTATTCGTCAACGTATTGATAAGATCCTGAAGAGGCTTGAAATCCTGGATAGAGGAGAATCGGCCGAGCATTGAACCAGGAGCCTGAGCCGGTGGTGGTGGAAATTTTGGGGCGGCCCCTCCAGATTAGGGGCAGCATCCCCCCAGAACGCCTGCAAACTGTTGCCCATCTGGTGGATGAGCATCTGCGAGAGTTGCAGCGATCCTTGCCCGCCACACCCCTGGCCGATCTGGCCATCCTGGTGGCCCTCAACCTGGCATGCGAATTTTTGGAGAGCAAGGAGGATTACCAACAACTCCGGACGGACATCGAGCACCGATCCAAACAATTGATTCAAAAGCTGGAGGCCCTGGGTTCATCTTCCCCACCCGGACCGTGAGGGGGGCATTTTGGGGAAGGGGAACCGGCCGGCAGCGTTGGGCCTGATCCGCACAGGACAGGCCAGGGGCGAGTGACAGCGGGGAGATGAAGGTTATTCCGGGACAACCATCCCGGGTAGGAATATGGAGCAAGTGGTGAGAGTTAGTGGCAGTATTAAAACCATGATACACATTTTCCTTTATGGGAGGATAAGGGAAAATTACCGCCCGCGTTGGCAGCCATAAATAAGCATCTGATCTGCAGTTTTGCCGGCTGATCGCCATGATCAGCCCTTTGACCCACCACCTTCCGCCCCTTTAATCTCCCCGGCGAATTCTGCGCCGTTTTACTCGCCCACGCCCTCAGCCGGCGCATCACCCTGATGGGCCAGGCCTGGAAGCCAAGGTCTGCAGGCCTGTCAGGATCTTTAGGCTATACGGAACAAGGGAATTCCCATGAATAATATATTGTCACATACGCTATTAGAGGGCTCCTTTTTAGGCATCGGCTTTCTGGCGGGATTTTTATACCGTAAATATGTGATGGAGAGCCATATCGGCTCCCTGGAGACCCTGGGTAAGAGAATCCTGGATGATGCGGGCAAAGAGGCGGAGGCCATCAAAAAGGAGGCCAAACTCCAGGCCAAGGACCACCTGTACCAAATCAAGATAGATTTTGAAAAGGAGACCCAGGAGCGGCGTCAAGAGCTTAATCTGTTGGAGCGGCGGCTGCTCAACAAGGAAGAGCACCTGGAGAAAAAAGCCGCAGTGGTGGATGAACGGGAAACGGAACTGGTAAAAAAGCACCGCGTCGTGGCCCAGCAGGAAGAGGAACTGAAGCAGCAGGGGGAGCAGTACCGGCAGCTATTATCCGAACAGAATGCCCGTCTGGAGCAGTTGGCGGGCATGAGCGCCCAGGAAGCCCGGGACTTGCTCCTGCAGTCCATGGAGCGGGAAATCCGGGCCGATGCCGCCCGCATGGTAAAGCGCATCGAAGGGGAGGCCCGGGAGCACTCGGACCGCAAGGCCAAGGAGATCATCGCCCTGGCCATCAAACGCTACGCCAGCGACTATGTGGCCGAACAGACCGTCTCCGTGGTGCCACTGCCCAACGAAGAGATGAAGGGGCGGATCATCGGCCGGGAAGGCCGCAATATCAGAGCCCTGGAGGCAGCCACCGGCGTGGACATCATCATCGACGACACCCCGGAGGCGGTCATTCTTTCCGCGTTCAACCCCATCCGCCGGGAAGTGGCCCGCCGCAGCCTGGAACGCCTCATCTCCGACGGCCGCATCCATCCCGGACGCATCGAAGAGATCGTGGACAAGGTCAACCTGGAATTGGAAGCCAACATCCGGGAAGCCGGAGAAGAGGCGGCCTTTGACACCGGGGTCCACGGGCTGCATCCGGACCTCATCAAGCTGCTGGGCAAACTGAAGTTTCGCACCAGTTACTCCCAAAACGTCCTCAAGCATGCGGTGGAAGTCTGTTATCTCACCGGCATCATGGCCGCGGAACTGGGCATCAACGTCAAACACGCCAAGAGGGCCGGTCTCCTCCACGACATCGGCAAGGCCGTGGACCAGGAATCGGAGGGGGTCCATGCCCTGATCGGCGCGGACCTGGCCAAGCGCTTCGGGGAATCGCCCAAGGTGGTGCACGCGGTGGCCGCCCACCATGAGGATGTCCCCCCGGAAAGCGTGCTGGCCGTCCTGGTCCAGGCCGCGGACACTCTGTCGGGCGCCCGCCCCGGGGCCCGGCGGGAGATGCTGGAGACTTATGTAAAGCGCCTGGAGGACCTGGAAAAAGTCGCCCGCTCCTTCAACGGCATTAGCAAATCTTACGCCATCCAGGCGGGCCGGGAAATCCGCCTGATTGTGGAGAGCGATAAGGTCAACGATGAAGAAGCGGCCCTACTCAGCCGGGAGGTGGCCAAAAAGATCGAGCAGGACCTCACCTATCCCGGCCAGGTGAAGGTCACCGTCATCCGGGAGACCCGGGCCGTGGAATACGCCCGCTAAGGCCGCGTTTGATGAACGTCCTGTTTATCGGCGATGTGGTGGGCGCGCCCGGCCGCCGGGCCCTGGAAGAACTCTTGTCCCGGGTGGTGGATCACCATTTCATCGACCTGGTGATCACCAACGGCGAAAATGCCTCCGGCGGCCTGGGCATCACCCCGGTGATCGCCGACCAGCTCCTGGCTCTGGGGATTGATATCCTCACCAGCGGCAATCACATCTGGAAGCATAAAGAGATTCTCCCTTACCTGGCGGGCACGGACCGGTTGCTCCGCCCCGCCAACTACCCCCCGGAGACCCCGGGCCAGGGCTTAAGCATCGTGGAGACCGCGGCCGGAGAAAAGGCCGCGGTCCTCAACCTGGAGGGCCGGGTCTTCATGAACCCCCTGGAGTGCCCCTTCCGCACCGCGGATCGCCTTCTGTCCTCTATCCCCCCCCAGGTCAAGATCATCATCGTGGACATGCACGCGGAGGCCACCAGCGAAAAACAGGCCATGGGCTGGCACCTGGACGGCCGGGTGAGCGCGGTGGTGGGCACCCACACCCATGTGCAGACCGCGGACGAACGCATCCTGCCGGGGGGCACCGGTTACATCACCGACGCAGGCATGACCGGGCCGGTGGATTCGGTGATCGGCATGAAGAGGGAGATCATCCTGGAGCGGTTCCTGAGCCAGCTCCCCCAGCCCTTCAAGGTCGCCACCCAGAACATCCAGCTCCAGGGGGTAATTTTGAAGATTGACCCCCAGGGCCGCTGCCTGGAGATCAACCGGCTGCACCTGCCGCTAAGATCCTGAAGCAAACGGCAATATTGAGAGGGGAAAAGGGGAGCGGGGAAAAAGGCGAAAAGAGGATTGGAGGTTTCCTTTCCCCTTTTTCCCTTTTCCCCTTTTTCCCTAATTAATCATTGACGTTCTTCTCCCGTCTGCTTAAATAAAAAATACTCGCTGACAATTCCCCTCGATATTTCATCCAGAAAAGGACCTCCCATGAAGATTCACGAATATCAGGCCAAAGAATTGCTCCGGAAGTTTCAGGTGCCGGTGCCGGAAGGCGCGGTGGCCAACACCA
>JAGVAH010000134.1 GCA_020060385.1 Syntrophobacterales bacterium
CCCAGGGCGACCAGGATTATTACCGGATACCATTTCCCAGGTTTCATAGATTCTCCTCCTTTGTCGTTATCTGGAGATTTCCCAGGCCGAACCTGGAACCAAAACTTGCCCTCAATGGCTATACTTTTGACGTCTAGTCGAAGAAATATATAAGACATTTGCCAAAATTTCAATTAGAGTTTTGGGTACCACTGATTATTCACTTCCCCAAGCGATAACCAGGGAATCCTAATTTGGCAGGCAAAGACACCCGGGAGCGCCTTTCTTTTGCAGGTTTGGACGTCTCGGTGAGACGCAGCCGGCGTCGCCGCAGCCTCGCCCTGACGGTGAACGAAGAAGGACGGGTGATCCTGGCCGCGCCCCAGGGGGCCCCGAAGGATTTGTTGTTAAAAATTTTATCAAAGCACCAGGCCTGGATCAAGCGGAAGGTGGCCGAGAGCCAGGAGGCCTGGGCCCGCCTGCCGGCAGGCGCGGTATTCTTTTTGGGAAAAGCCTACCGCCTTTCCCTCCTGCCGGAGACCAGGTTTCTGGTGAAATTGGCGGCAGCCGAGATGCGGGTGCCCGCGGACAGCGTGGCCGGGGCCTGGACCTGGCTGACGGCCTGGTACCGCCGGGAGGCGGAACGGGTGATCCGGGCCCGGGTCCACCATTATGCCCGGGGCCTGGGTCTTAAAGGACTGCAGGTGGAACTGCGGGAATGGCGGCGCCGTTGGGGGGAATGCCGGCTCCAGGAGACCCTGCGCTTTAACTGGCGGCTGATCCTCCTGCCCCTGGAGATCCTGGATTATGTGGTGGTCCACGAACTGGCGCACCTTCAGGAACCGGGCCACAACCCCCGCTTCTGGCTGCGGGTGGAAGAAACCCTCCCAGACTACCGCCGGCGCCGCCAGTGGCTCAACCGTTATGGCACCCCCTTTCTGCGTTGGCAGTTGCAGGAGTAAAGATAAAGGGAGGGGGGCAAGCAGCGGCGGGCTACGGACCTTGGCTGCCCCTGCCAACCCGAGGCTCGACAAAGGCGGAAAAATCCGGTAAAAGGGAGATTCAAGATAAAAGGTAAAATAGCCTGGATTTTTTATACCGGGTTACCGTCATTTAAGAATTATAATTGCCTGTTGGCGGGGGGCGTCCAGATTTGCTCCCAACCCGTGGCGGACACTGAGATCCGCCTTTAAAGAATTTCTTTAGACGGCAACTGGGTATTAACCTCCTCAAGCTCGCTTCCCCAACACTGTCAAGGTTTATTCTCCATCTGCCTGCGGGTTGGGAGGAGGGCCTGGAGGGGGGGCGGGAACAGGAGGGAGGGCGTTTTCCTGCGCCTCATTCCCTGCCTCCACCCACAAACCACTTGCCAAGGAGCCATCATGCACGAACACGCGTCGGCCCGGCAGTCCCTGGAGCAGATGATCAGAAGCGGCGATTTGGAGGGTTTGCTGCGCCAGGCGGAGGCCCTGCACGGCCACCGCTGTCCCTTTCTGGCCCTGGGGGTCAAGGCCGGGCAGTATGCCATGGCGTTTCTGCACCACCATCACCACGGCCATCACCACGGCCATCACCACCACCATGAACATGAGCATGGCCATCACCATCACCATCACCATGAACATGGGCATGGCCCTGATCATGGTTTTGGGGAAGTGGTGGCAGTGGTGGAAGGCTGCAACTGCTTTATGGATGGCATCCAGGTGGTCACCGGCTGCACCCTGGGGAACAACGGCCTGATCGTCAAAGACCTGGGGAAGGCCGCGGTCACCGTGGCCAGGCGCGCCGACAGCCGCGCCGTGCGGCTGGCGGTGCGGGCGGATTTCCGGGAGGGGATGTTTGCCCGCTATCCTGTGGTGGGCCCTCTCTTCGAGAAGGTGATGGTGCGGAAACAAGGCACCGAGGAGGATCGCCACCGCTTCCAGCACCTCTGGGAGGCCATAGCCCGGCGGGAATTGGCAGTGCCCCTGGAGGAGCAGTTTGTGGTGCAGACCTTAACCATTCAGGTGCCGGAGATATCCAACGGTAAGGAGACGGTGGTCTGCAGCCGCTGCGGCGAAGGGTTGCTGGCAGACAGGGCCAGGTTTGAGGAAGATCTGCCCCTGTGTCTGCCCTGCGCCGGGGAAAGTTACTTCAGCGTCTGCGGCCGGGGGGTGGAAAGAGTTTCTTTATAAGGAGGTGGCATGAGCTACAAGCGCTTGACCATGACCTGGCTGTTTATCGTGCTTGCTTGGTGGCTGGGGGCTGGCTGGGCCCAGGCCGCGGAGTTCAGCGCCGTGATAATCAACCGCATGGAATCCCAGGAGACCCAGGGCAAGATCTATATGAAAGGCGAAAAGATGCGCCGGGAATTCGCCGATGGGGAACAGGTGGGCATTGTCATTGTGCGGCCGGATAAGAAAGTGATGTGGATGCTCATGCCCGCCCAGAAGACGGTGATGGAGATGCCTTTTAGTAAGGGGTCCTTGGAGAAGATGATGGGGATGCCCAAAGACCAGAAGGTGGAGAAGAAGCTTTTGGGCACGGAGACGGTAAACGGCTACGAGACCGAGAAGTATGAGACCACGGTGAAGGGCCCCGGCAAGCCCATAAAACATCATGTGTGGGAGTCGAAAAAATTGGGAGTGCCCATCAAGATGGTCAGCCTGGACGGGAAATTTTCCATGATCTACCAGAACATCAAAGAAGGAGGGGTGCCGGATACCCTCTTCGAGATTCCCCCGGGTTACGAAAAGATGACCATGCCCGCAGGGATGCCGGGGATGCCTCCCCCGGGCGCGCCCCCAAGGCAGTAGAGGCGGGTCTGCCCTGGGCAGGCCACATCCGGGGGCGACCCCACCCCAGACAATGGGGGGACTTTGCCGGCAACCTGGTGGGAAAAACGGATTAGAGAGGGTAAGGGGCCGGGACTGAGGCGGGGGAGGGCGCCCGCCCCAGGGCCGGCAAGGGGTTGAGCAAACAGCCGAGCTATTCTTATGCCGCAGGAGGTGCCCATGCCTTGGTTCAACCTAAGGAAATGCCACTGGCTGCTCCTGGCCCTGGTCCTGTGGCCGGCCGCGGCGCCGGCCGCGGAGTTTTCGGCGCAAACGCTGACCCGGGAGCGGCAGGCCACCGTGCTGGGCCGGATCTTTGTCAAAGACGGCAAGATGCGCCAGGAATTCAATGATGCGGAAGGGCAGACCATCACTATCCTGCGCCCGGACAAAAAAATAGTCTGGGTGCTTCTGCCCCGGAACCGGGTCTACATGGAAGTGCCCCTTAAGCCCAAATGGCCGGGCCAGTTCATCCAAATCCCCCCGGACGCCAGGCAGAAGCGCCTGGTGGGCAACGAACGGCTGTGGGGCTATGACGCGGAGAAATACGAGGTGGCCGTAGCCGGCAGGGAGGGATTGGAGAAGCAGATCTACTGGGTGCCGGCGACACTGAAAGTGCCCATCAAAATGGAGGTGCCGGCCCGGAAGTTTTCCATCGAATATAAGAATATCCACGAAGGGCCGGTGAGGGACCGGCTCTTCGAAATTCCCCCGGGCTATGAGAAGGTGACGAAACCGGCCCTGTAGCCGTGAGAATAGTGGTCAGTGGCCAGTGATCTGGACCGGCCTTTTTCTGGCCGCTGCCAGTCTTTGGCGGTACCTCAGGCTTTCCCGCCTGTGGGCGCGCGGAGGGTGACGCCCGCTTTAGGGGCCCTGCCCCACCTACACCCCCTCCCCCCCCGCATATTGGAGTTGCCTGCAAACTCCCCAACAGGCAGTGCTAATTTATAGCGTTTGCCGAAAATTCTTTCCTCAACGAGGTTGAGTGGGTGTCACGTAAATCGTTCCAGGGAGCAGGTTCTTTGATTATCGCCGGGACG
>JAGVAH010000132.1 GCA_020060385.1 Syntrophobacterales bacterium
CCGAAAAGAAAAATGCATGCTTTTTGTAGGCCCCATTAATCCCAAAAGTGTTACCTATGTCTCCGAACGGTTGTTACCCTTCTCCCCGGTCCAAACACCTCCCCCATCAAGGGGGAGGAAAAAAACGGGGGCCTTTGTGCTTTAGGACATTTCCCACGATTTTCGGAGTTAAGGGAATAATAGTCTAATGTTGATAAAGAGGGAACCATGAATAATTTGAAGAAAAATTTATTGGGAATTGGTGTTGTTGCATTAACTGCTATCTGGTCATTAAGTACAATATCATATGCAATTGCCGAAGATATAGGGCCATATAAATTTCGTTGCCAGAGTGGAAGAGTATTTACTATCACATTTATTAAAGAAAAAGGAGAGGCGGCACCAATGAAAGCCCGCCTAGTTTTCCTAAAAAGCAACACTACTGAGATACTTACCATTGATCGTACTGCTAGTGGCATCTCTTATAGCAATAAAAACTATAATTATAGAGAACATCAAGGTGTATCTTCTCTTACTGATAAGACAAAATCAAAACCGCTGAAAATACCCTGTCAGGAATATTAAATAATTTGCTTCATTATGTCTAGTTAATAAACCTAAGGGCGGCCACGGGGATTCGCCCTGCGGAAAAGGCGTCATTAGGGGCACGCAAGAATTGTCAGCACAGGCTGGCAAGCCGGTGCTACCACTTCCTGCTGCCTTAACTTTGAACCTTGAACTTTGAACCTTTTCTAGATTTCCCTGCGCCCCTCTTTTTACTGCTCACTGCTCACTGCTTACTGCTCACTGCTCACTCCCGCAAACGGCAGCAGCACCTCATCAATAGCTCTATCCAGCAACTCCATATAGTGGCCGGTGTCGTAGCGGTCCAGGGTGTCCAGGAAGGGCGCGGCCCGGACCCGGGTCTCCTTGGGGCCTTTTCTTTCCAGTTGCACGTAGCGCACCTTCTCCCCGGGCACCAGGTGGATGCCCGCGGCCTGGAGCTGCCGGGCCGCCAGGGCGGTGGCCGTGTCCACCCGGTACTCCTCCACGGGCTGGGACAATACCCGGGTAATCACCAGTTCCTGGGGCTTAAGGTCCCCATCCCGGAGGCGCTGGCGGAAGCCCGCGGCCATCTCCTCCAGTTCCGGCCCCAAGGCCGCCAGGTCCGCCGGGGTGGCCGCAGTGGCCAATCTCTCCAGCAGCGCCTTCTGGGCCCGGCGCACAAAGGGCGGCGTGTCCCGGCGCCGGCAGCTGAGGCCCCGCACCTTGAGGCTCCCGTCCTCGAAGACCCCAAAGTAGCGGGTGGCCACGGGCCGCTGCGGGTCCTGCCGCGAAGCCAGGAAGACGATCCAGCGGTAAATCCCCTCCAGGGCCAGCTTGACGCCGGTAGCCCGGGAAATCTCCCGGCACAACGCGTCCAGCTCCCCCCGGTTCAACCCCTCCTTCTTCACCCAGAGACAATCCGTGAGACCGTGGAGCACCCGGTAACCCCCGGCCTCGCAGATTTCCTTGGCGGTTAGCAGCTTGTCCCGGCCATACGCGGTCACCGCCTCGTGGGCCTCGATGCGCCCGAAGCGGGCGTTCTTGTAACCCAGATACCCGAAACAGGTGACCAGCATCCACTTCAAGGCATTCTGCCTCTCCTGGTACTGCCTGGCCTCCCCCGGCCCCACCTCCCGGGCCCGGGCCTTGAGCCCCTCCCGCAACTCCAAAATGGGCCGGAGCGTCCGGGGCACCAACCCCTCCCGCCGCCGGCAGAGACGGTAGCCGGCTTCGGGTACCGGTTTGTGGGGGGAGGGCCAGGGCTTTAATCCGGGGGAAAAAGGGGAAGAGGGGCAAAGGGGAATTAAAACTTCCCGACCCAGATTGATATCCACCAACCCCTTTTCCCCTTTTCCCCTTTTAACCTTTTCCCCCTCTATCAATCCCGTCGTTCCCTCCGCCGCATCATTCCCCCCACAACACCCGCAATTCACCGTTTCCGGGGAAATATTATGGATGGTCATGATGGTGGGGTACATGGACGCGAAGTCCAGTTCCGCGGTCTGAAAGTGCACCCCCACCGGGGGCATGAAGGTCAGGCCGCCTTTGTCGATGACCAGGAGTTCCGCGGCGCTTTTGAAGCGTTCGGGTTCTCCTTTGCGCCAGGGAATGAGAATGCCGTCGGCCACGGCCCTGGCCAATTGCATGGAGGTGATCAGCGTCCCGGGGCTGGTGCGGGCTGCCTGCTGCAGGGGCATTTGCCCCAGGCGGGCGATCTGCACCGGTCCCATCAGGCCAGACTCCCGGAAGAAGAAAGAGTTGCGCCGGTCCAGATGCCAGCGGCCGAAGAAGGGCGCGGACGCTCCCTGATAGACGATCTGCCCGTAGGAAAAGTAGCTGCGGCCGTTCTTGAACCGCCGGGGCGCCGGTCCCGGCTCCCGGTCCAGGGGCAGTGGCACTTTATATTGTTGACTCCAATCCCACAGGGGCGGGATGATCTCTTCATCCCCCCAATCGCTGAGCACCAGGTCCGGGTCCTGGCCCTTGAGCAGCCGGGCCAGTTCCCGGACCAGGCTAGGGGCGTCCTGGGCCTCCAGTTCCAGATGGTGATCTTCCCAACCCACCACCAGGCCGTTGCCCGCAGCCAGGGGGATGAGGGGGTCCCGGGTGAGACCCAGGGTCATGATACTCAGGGGGGGCAAAGTATATTCCAGGGCAAACTGGTCTTCCAGGGGGTAGATGCTAAGCAGCCCCCCGTCCCTTACCTCCAGGTCATACCAGGCGCAGGGCCAGAGCTTACGGCGATACAGGTAATAGGCCGCCAGGTCCAGGTCGCAGTTGTACCCGGCCAGGCCCTCCTTCTGGGCCCCCAGCCAATCCCTGAGGCGGGGCAGGTGGGCGTAGGATTTAAGCTCCAGGGCCAGGACCGGGATCTCCTCACCGCTCCACAAGTCCCGGCCCCGGGTGGCATAGACCCGCTGCACCCAGCCTCCTTTTTTCCAGGCCCGGGCCAGACCCCGGAGCCGGGCCTCCGGTCCCCCCAGATAGACGCGATAAGCAAAATCATCCACCAGCCGCAGCCGCTTCCCCTCCGGGGTGAGGAACCACAAGACCATGCGGTCGTGCAGGGGATAAAGATCAAAAAGCCAAGCCGTAGTTTTCATGGTTTTTGGGGGAGAAAATTTGCTGGAAGGGTTACGGGGTGCCGGCGGGCACGGAGGCCCGCCCCACCAATGCAAAGCAGTTTTGGTGGGGCGGCCGTCCCTGGCCGCCTTCAAGTGTGCCTGGCAAAAGGCTTTTTCATATAACAAAGAGTTTCGTATGGTTGAGATTCTTCGGTCGCTCCGCTCCCTCAGAATGACAGACTTGATACTTGTTTCATGGCGCTTATACTTCAAGGTTCCATTACAGGGAATCCATAGGGACACGGCGGGCCGCGCCCTGCTCTTCCAACCTCTTTAAACGCTCCTGAATCACGCTCAGGGCCTTCTCATGCTCCAACAGCATGGATAACAGCATGGATTCCAGGGGCCAGGGGTTGGAGGCGTAGACCCCGGCCTGGAGGTGCAGCCGGGCCAACTCAAAGAGCCGGTCGAAATGGGCCTGATCCTCCCGGCGCAGCGCCCGGCGGAACTTGAGCCAGCGGCTCCGCTCCTCCTCCCAAACGTGGCTATATGGTAAAACCGTGCGTCCCATGGTGTTTCTTTAGTTTCCAGTTGCCAAGCTGCCAGTTTTCAGTTTTCGCTCTTCGCTCTTCGCTCTTTTTTAATGCTGGTTACTGATCACTGATTACTGATCACTGATTACTGATCCCTGCTTTTTCTCACCCCGCCAGCAGCAGGAGCACCCCGGTTACCGCGATCAGGCCCACCACCCCCAGGAACTTCAGGATTTCCCGGAGGTAGGTCAGCACGTCCTCCGGGATGGCAGGAATCACCGCCGTCTTTTCTGCCGCAGGGGCTTTTTCCAAAACATAGCTAATAGCCGGTGACATCGGTTTTTACTCCTTATCTTTCTAGAATCGATCACGTCCAAGTAAGACTGATGGGCGGGGAATTTTCGCCCCGATTTTCCCCCGTCCCTGCCCTGAAATTACCCACCACCTCCACCAGCGGCGCCAGCATCTTACCGAAACCGCGGTTGGTCGCGCCCCGGGGCAGTAAGGGCTGCAATAGCAAAATAGGCGCCCGGGTCTTGATCATAGTCAGGGTGTCCACCATTTCCTGGAAGAGGCGGCGGCGTTCTTTTAGGGGCACCTGCTCGTCGTAAAACAGGCTCACCGGCCCCAGGAGCAGCGCCAGGCCCCCGGGCGTCAGCTCCCGGGCCAGTTCCTCCTGAAGCAGCCGCACCAACTGGTGGGAGGTGAAGGCCCGGGCCACCCGCACCCGGCAGAGGGCCTCTTTATGGTCCAGGCCCCGGGTCCGGGCCTCCCGCACCAGCCGGTAAGGATCGAAGCGGTTGGCCGCGTCCACCACCAACAC